>CATJWG010000001.1 GCA_949744165.1 uncultured Eubacteriales bacterium
GTCGCTACCAATTTGCTATCGCACTTCAGCGGCACGTCTTACCATGCGCTGTAATTCAGACTTGGCAGCAATCCGTTTCTCGTGTGGTATGATATTCCCGTAGTATGAATCTTCCAGTGTCCTTCGCATAACTCTGCCTCCTTTCAAGTCACACAACATACCATGATAGTCTGAGAATATCCAGTGCCTTAGAACAGAGTTAGCAGAAAGTTATCATTTCAGTTGAACTGCTCTCTTTGGATATAGCGGCGCAATTTTTGAGCTGAGTCAACGAGTAATTTCAAACGGCAGGCTGTTTCACAGTCTGCCGTTTGCCGTGCTTACCTGGCTTGATTTGGATTAATTCGTCGAGCTTGGGACCAGCAGCTCCTTGAGAAATTCCGTAGCTTCCGGAGCCTTGTCAGTATGATTGGGATAGCTCTCGGCAAGCAACATGGAGTCAGTGTTGTTGTGGTCGTTGTAAGCTACATCGACATGCAGCTATTGTCCGTCTGCATATACGAGGTTCCATGTATTATTAGTGGTGCTTATGGGATATCTGACGCACTACAGAGGAATTTGAACACATTGGTGTATGAGTCGCAGGCGGCTTTTAGCTCTCCGGTATGTGGAGCGAAGGTCCGTGTAATATCCGCTGTGGATTTTCTGTCGTAGGTCAGCAGAGTACAAAGGTAGTTGTTGAGAAACACCACATCTTTGCCGAGGTGCTCCGCTGGCACGGAGTACTGATTACCGGTGTAGGAGATGAGACAGCCTTTTTGTACCCGCCTCAAATTGATCTTGTCGATGATGTACTCACGCTTGATGGGGTTTAGTCCCTCTGCTTTCAACCGCTCAAAGGGAATCTCATTGGTGGTGGCGTGGACTTTGCTATTGACCTTATTACACCAGGCCAGGGCCTGTCCGTTCAGGTCTGCCGAGCTGATGTACTTTATATCCACCATGAATTGTCCCGCACAAACTGCACCGTCCGCTCCACCTTCCCCTTTGTCTGGCCCCAGTACGGACGGCACAGGATGGGCTTGAAGCCATAGAATCCCTCGAAGTCATCTGGAGTCCCCTTGCTTCAAAAGCCGCTTGATGATTACCTGCTTCATGTTATTGTACAGCATCTCCTCCGTGTA
>CATJWG010000002.1 GCA_949744165.1 uncultured Eubacteriales bacterium
GGCCTTACCCCCCTCTGCCGGCCGCGGGGAGATATACATTCACACGCATCGGAGAGGGATAATATGGATAAGCTTATTTACTCCAAAACGTACCCGAAGGATAGCTGGAAGGATATGCTGAGCGTAGGGCCGCCGGAATTACCTGACATATCCTTTGAGGAGTTTCTTGGGAGGCTGAAGAGTAACATTACTCTCAGGGAAATCCCAGGCCACCGTCAGAAGCAGAAGCGGTTCATAGAAGCCGCGAAAGCCTTGTCGAAGGAGTTTGAGTACGACATACAAATCTGGCAGACAAAGTACGGAATCTTAGTGGAGCTGTATTTGGACATAGTGCAGCAGACGAATGGGAAGCTCAGCCGGTTGATAGGTATGTCGGACAGCTTTGGTATAGCTACAGGGGAGAGAAACCGCGATGTTACTATATCTCTTAAGTGCAGTTCGTTTTACGTTTCTTACAAGGGCAGGGTAATCCTCCCTGGGCTCTTTGCCGAATAACATGTCCCCGCCGCTTACGCGGCGGGGTTTTCTTTTGCGCCTTGACATCGCCACTTTAGCGTGATATCATATTATCTCGACATCACAGCGATGCAGTCGGGAGGGCTTTTATGAATATATTTGACAGCGAAAACACGAAAATGCTTGTTTCGGCGCTGCTCAGCATCAAGGACGAGCGGCAGTGCCGCGATTTTTTGGAGGATTTGATGACTTCGAAGGAGATAGTCTCGCTCAGCCAGAGGCTCGCCGTGGCGAAAATGCTGTGCGAAAAGGGCAAATACAGCCAGGTGGCCGAGAAAACAGGCGCGAGCTCCGCCACGATAGGCAGGGTCAACCGCTGCATACAGTACGGCAGCGGCGGCTATCTTGCAGTGCTGAAAAATCTGGGACTTATACGCGGGGAGGGCGGAAATGGAGCTTAAAAACGAAATACTCAGCCGCACCGAGAGCGTGGGCCTTGCCCTGCGCGGGCTGTATCGCGGCTGCGGCTATCTGCCGTACAGGATGAGCCGCTTTGAGCCCTACGACCTCTATGCGCAGAACCGCAGCTTCATCGTCGGCAACAGCATCCTCACCTTCACGGACACAAACGGCCGGCTCATGGCGCTGAAGCCCGACGTGACCATGTCGATAATTAAAAACTACCGCGGCGGACAGCAGAAGGTGTATTACAGCGAAAACGTCTAC
>CATJWG010000003.1 GCA_949744165.1 uncultured Eubacteriales bacterium
AAAAGGGACTTCCTGATAAAAAGGAGATGCACAGGCAGGTTCAGGCCCTCATTAACAAGTATGGATTTATTATTCAGCCTGACGCCGTTGTCGCGTCCATGGGCATGGCCCAGCGCCAGATGACCGAGATACTCAAGGCGTTGTCTACAGAGGCAAAGCTTCTTATCATGGACGAACCGACTACCTCGCTGTCCGCCAGCGAGACGGAGCAGCTTTTCGTGACAATGGAAGGCCTGCGCGAGCGGGGTACCAGCATTTTGTATATATCCCACCGTCTGGAGGAGATTTACCGCGTAACGGACCGCCTGACCATCATGCGCAACGGCGAGGTTGTCGGAGTTGTGGACTCCAGGACTGTAGAGCCCGACACTGTTACCACGCTGATGATTGGCCACGAGCTGGAAAAGACAAGCGCCCGAGTGCCAAAAAGAAACGAAAACCACTTTATTGAGGTCAAAAATCTGTCACTCGGAAATCTGCTCCATGATATCAATTTCAAGGCGTACAGCGGAGAAATCCTTGGCATCGGAGGTCTGGTGGGGTCTGGCAGAACCGAGCTTGTGAGCTGCATCTACGGTGCAATCAAAAAGTACAGCGGCTCCATCACGCTCGACGGCAGGCCCGTTAGCAAAAATGTCGCCGCCAATATTCGCCGCGGCTTCGGCATGGTGCCGGAGGACCGCAGAACGCAGGGGTTTTTCCCGCAGCTATCCATTTTAAGAAACCTTGCCATTTCAAGCTATGACCGCCTTTCAATGGGAGGCATAATTGTAAACGGCAGGGCGGAGAGCGCGCACGCGGAAAAGGCCATTGCCGATTATGATGTACGTCCCGCAATGAAAAAGCTGCCCGTGCAGAACCTCTCCGGCGGCAACCAGCAGAAGGTCGTGCTTGGACGCTGGCTGAGTCGCGACGTTGATATTCTTATTCTTGATGAGCCCACCGTTGGCGTTGACGTCGGAGTTAAGGCCGAGCTTTACGGCTATATGCGCAAGCTTGCGGACAGGGGCGCAATCATTATTATGGTTTCCTCCGACCTCGCCGAGCTGACCGACGTATCCGACAGGGTGCTCGTTCTTCACAACGGCACAATTTTCCATGAGTTCCGTGACCACAGCGCCACTCAGCAGGCGGTTCTTCTCGCCTCCTCAGGCGTGGCAGTTAAGGAGGGCAATGCGTCGTGAAAAAGAAAAGCTTTCTTTCCAA
>CATJWG010000004.1 GCA_949744165.1 uncultured Eubacteriales bacterium
ACTGCTTTGGTACGTTCAACACCAACATCAATTCCCGCAGTTATCATAATATGTACCCCCTTAGTCCTCAAGCTTTCTCAGACCCTGGCTTTCCATCCAAGTATCGAGCTGCTCGATAAAACGTTTTTCATCAAAGTCAGTGCGGTCACCGGGCTGGCTGCCCTCATAATACATAACATTGATGCCTGCCTCCTTGAGGAGCTTGCCTTGCTCCTTTCTTGTGAGCGTACATCCCACGCCGCAGCGCCACAGTCCGAGAAGCGCGCCGTCCGCCTGCATCATCTGGGCAAACTCTGTCAGAGCGTCATGGCGGGTGTATTCGTCCTCCTTGAACCACTGTGGACCGCGTGCATCGGGACCGTCAAAATAACGGACGATATCCTCACGAGTCTCCAAGGGAGTGTCCTCAGGGAAGTGATAGCTCTTTCTCGGACCGATGCTGCCGTCAGGCTTGATTTCAAGGAAGGTTCCGTCGCATATATGCGTGTATTGCGAGCCAAGACATACAGCGCCATATTTCTCCATATAGCGGTAGTATTTCAGGAAGTGCCAGGACGGCGGATGCGCCTCAATCCATCTGTAACGCTCATTGCCGACAGCTGCAATATGATTGTCGGCTCTCCACTGTACTTCGTCTCGGACCATTTTCCAAAGCTTGACCGTTTCAATGGGGTCAACTCTGGTGAGCGTACCGAGCGTGTAGAGGGAATAGAGGTCCTTGACCGACAACGGGGTGGGTATTGTAGTGGCCATAAGCTTTGTAACCTCGCGGGCATAGGCCTCCGTCTCACCCTGAGCCTTGACGAGCTCCTTGAGCTTTTCGTCATCACATCTCTGCCCGAAAATGCGTTCAATGTCATTTATCTGGCGCAGGTTGCAGTATGCTCGGTGCTCGTTCATGGCAACCTCGCGCTCGGCGTCCCTGCCGCCAAGGTACATGGGCTGGTCCTCCATCCACTGAGGCACGGGGGCAAAGTCGCGGCATTGCTGACCGCGCTTGGCGTGCTGGTCGCAGACGCAATGGAAGGGAATGACGAATTTACGATAAGGGAAAGGCTCGCCGTCAACAGTGTAACCGAGGAACTGCTCGCCCCAGCAGTTATTTTGATATCCGCATATTTCGCGTCCCCAGCCGCGTATTTCGCTGGCGAGACGGCATTTGCGCGCGTGCGGTGAGCTTTTGCTGGATATCATCGCGCCGTTCGGGTTGTCCTCAAAGGCTCGTATTGCCGGAAACGCGGACGGCCAGTCG
>CATJWG010000005.1 GCA_949744165.1 uncultured Eubacteriales bacterium
CCAGTCAGCGCACAGAAAATTCTGTCCCAGCGACTTTGAAAAGCGAAAGCCGTGCCGTGACAGCAGGGCTTTTATTTCATTAATATCCGTAAGGTTCACGGCATCACCTCCCATCTGACAGCGGCAAATCAAACGCCTGCCGGCGCCGGTCATGGTTTGGTTCGTCTACAAGTACATTTCCGCGATAGGTAAAGCCGAAGCCTGCCAAAAGAGCACGCATAGCCTTGTTTTTTCTGTGCGTGTCCGCGCGCACGGCCTCCACGCCGAGAGTACGCGCCAGGTCCAGCGCCGCGCGCATGAGCTCGCGGGACATGCCCGTGCCGCGAAAGCGTGCGGCCACGGCGCTGCGGTGAATCGTGCAATACGGCCCGTCCGTGCGCCATCGGCCGTCGGTCAGGTGCTCGTAGCCATTCTCCGGTGTAAGCGTGAGCGTGAAAAAGCCTGCTACATCACCGCCGTAGGTCACGACGTGACACTCGCCGCGCTCCATGTCCGAGGTAAAGCTGGCTTCGTTCGGGTATTCGCCCTGCCACTGGTCCACTCCATGCCGGCGCAGATACTTCCGTGCCTGCGCTACAATCTCCATTATAATGGGCAGGTCCTCCGGAACGGCGGGGCGGCAGAGCACGCTCTCAGTCAGCTTCATGCGTGCCCGGTCCTTTTTTATTTCGTCGAGAAGCTTTGTGTCTTCAGAGCAGAGAGAGAGCCTTTTAAACATGTCCGGACGCTTGTCCATGGTGCGCTCAAGCATTTTTTTACGCCGCCAGCGCTCTATCTCGGCGTGGTTGCCGTTTTTGAGCACCTCCGGCACGCTCTCGCCCTCCCAGACCTCGGGGCGGGTATACTGCGGATATTCCAGCAGTCCCTCCCAGTGGCTCTCGCCGGTGTAGCACTGCTCGTCGGCAAGTACGCCGGGCACCATGCGGCAGACGCAGTCGGCCACGGTCATGGCCGCCAGCTCCCCGCCGGTGAGCACAAAGTCGCCGATGGACAGCTCCTCGTCCACACATTTTTCAATAAAGCGCTCGTCCACGCCCTCGTAGTGGCCGCAGACAAGCACAAGGTGGTCGTAATCCCGCACAAGCTGCCGGGCCTTGCTCTGCGTGAAGGTTTGACCCTGAGGGCTCATGTAAATTACGCGGCTGCTGCGCCCCGACGCGCGGCTCATCACATCGTCCAGGCAGGATTTGAGCGGCTGCGCCATCATCACGCAGCCCCATCCGCCGCCGTAGGGATAGTCGTCCACCTGCCGCTGGCGGTTTTCGG
>CATJWG010000006.1 GCA_949744165.1 uncultured Eubacteriales bacterium
CCCGCCGCTCCGGAGCTTTGAGGTAATAAATGAGGTACAAAACCGTAATTTTTGATTTTGACGGCACCCTGCTGTACACGGTGCAGGACCTTGCCGACGCGGTCAACCATGCCATCGCCAAGCACGGCCACCCGACTCACAACGTCAGGGCCATCGAGCGCATGGTGGGAAACGGCGTGAACATGCTCGTCGCCCGCGCACTGCCGCAGGGCTTTGACACTCCTGATTATGAGGAGATTATGACGGACTTCCGCACGTTTTACGCCGAACACTGCCAAGACAACACGCGGCCCTACGACGGAGTGACGGAAATGCTCGCGCGGCTCAAAGAAGAGGGCAGGAAGCTGGCAATAGTCACAAATAAGTACCAGACCGCGGCCGAACAGCTCAGACGCCGCTTTTTCTCCGGTAGCGTTGAGCTGATAGTCGGTGATTTTGAGGGTCGAAAGCGCAAGCCTGCGCCGGACGGCGTGTTCGCTGCGCTGAAATCCCTTGGCGCTGACGCGGCGGGCGCGGTGTACGTCGGCGACACGGAGGTAGACATGCAGACAGCGGAAAACGCGGGACTGGACTGCATCTGCGTCTCCTGGGGCTACCGCACAAAGCAGGAGCTTGTTGAGCTCAAAGCGCCGGCAATCGCGGAAAACACGGACGAACTTTTGGCAATGCTGTAAAGGAGCGAATAATTATGACTAATAAGATAATGTCAATGGACGACGCGATAAACCTGGTCAAGGACGGCGACACGATATGGATAAACTCCTTTGCCGCCGTGGCCTCACCTATAAATTTGAACATCGCGCTGACAAATCGCTTTCGCGCAACGGGCTCTCCACGCCACCTGACGGTATACAGTCCCTTCAGCTTCAGCGATTGGAACGAAAACAGCGACGTTGAGGGTTATATCTGCGAAGGCGCAGTGGACCGCGTTGTGGTAGGTTTTTTTGGAAGCCTCAAGCGCACCTGCCGCTGCATAATGGACAACGAGATTGAGGGCTACAACCTCCCCGGCGGCGTGATGAGCCACATGATACGCGCCGCGGCCATGGGCTGGCACAATCTTTTCAGCAAGACGGGGCTGAACCTTTATGTAGACCCCGCTGTTTACGACCAGTATAAGCTCAACGAGCGTTCGAAGGAGGAGCTTGTCAGGCGAGTGGTCAGCGCCAGCGGCGAGGAAGGGCTGTTGTATAAGATTCCCAAGGTTGACGTAGCCCTGCTCAAGGCCAGCTACGCCGACGAGCGCGGCAACATCTCCTTCCAGAACGAGGCCGGCTGCATC
>CATJWG010000007.1 GCA_949744165.1 uncultured Eubacteriales bacterium
CACAGGATATTCTGTTCCAAACAACACTATTGAATCTTCATCCGTTTCTGTTCATGGGCATACTATATGCCTGGTCTGTCTTCCGCGTGGAGCTGGAAAAGCTGTTTGACTTCACGGCGGCGGAGCTGTCGCTGAGTTTTTCCGTGGCGGTGACCTTTTTCTGCCTTGGCGGCTTCTTCGGAGGGCGGCTGACGCAGCGGAAGGGTCCGGCTTTCGTCATGCGAATTGCCAGTGTGCTCGCCCTAATCGGTTTCTGCGGCGTTCCGCTCATGCAGCGCTTTGAAGGAGCGGCCGCGCTGTTGGTGCTGTACCTGTCTTACGGTGTGATAGCCGGCTTTGGTGTCGGCATGGGCTGCAATGTCGGTATGGGCAACATAGCGCCGTGGTTCCCCAGGCACATCGGACTTGTAACGGGCATAATGCTCATGGGCTTTGGTTGCTCGGGAATTATATTCAGCTTTGTTATGGACATAATCTGTCCGATTATCGGTGTGTTTGGGGTGTTCACACTTTCTGGTGTTTCAATGCTTGCTGTGATGCTCATCTCCTCCTTTTTCATGTGTCTGCCGCCCTCCGCCGCCGGAGCTGATACAGCTACAGCCGCGGACTCGGAGGACGGCGTAAGCCGAACGCCGCGGCAGATGATTTCGAGCCTCAGCTTCTGGGTCTATTTCCTGTGGAACGTACTTAACAGCGCGGCGGGACTGCTTGTGATAAACAGCGCGGCGAATATCGCAGTTTTCTTCGGCTCCACGGCCAGCCTGGGTATGATAATCTCACTGTTCAACGGCTGCGGACGTCCCGTGATTGGTCTGGCTTCTGACCGCTTGGACAGGTTTGCCGGTATGCTGCTGCTCACGGGAATGATTCTTGCCTCCTCCGCTCTGCTTATAGTCACTGCCTTCACCGGCAGCATCGCGGCTATGGTCTGTGGCCTCATTATCATGGGTGTGGCCTACGGCGGCGGCAGCACGATGGCGGCAAAGCTTGTAAACTCGCTGTATGGTCCGAGATATTACGCGGTGAATTACAGTATTTCCAACTTCTGCCTCATCTTCTCCGCATTTGTCGGTCCCTACATATCCGGCCTTTTGCAGGACCGCGCCGGCGGCGGCTACACGAGTACCTTTTTTCTGCTACTGTCTATAGGTATTGTTCAGGTTGTCCTGATATTCATACTAAAAAAAATAATATCTGCGGAAAACAGGAAAATATAAAAAAGAGTCTCGACTAAAAAAGCCGAGACTCTTTTTTATTCCTTGAAGTGTACGTGATTGTTTATGTGGTCAATACAGAAGCAGTGGTAGCCCGCGCAGCGGGAGC
>CATJWG010000008.1 GCA_949744165.1 uncultured Eubacteriales bacterium
CAATCTTGTTGAGATTGCGGTTGAAACCGCCAAGTGCGCCCAGACCTTCGGCATCGACCCAAAGGTGGCTTTCCTGAGCTTCTCGACCAAGGGCAGCGCAAAGGACGACGAGGTGACCAAGGTCCAGAACGCCGTGGCCCGCGCCAAGGAAATCATGGATGTGCCCGTAGACGGCGAGATGCAGTTTGACGCGGCTGTGGCTCCCGAGGTCGGCCAGCTCAAGTTCCCCGGCTCCAAGGTTGCCGGCCAGGCCAACACCTTTATATTCCCAGATGTCACCTCCGGCAACATTGGCTACAAAATTGCTGCCCGTCTCGGCGGCTTCGCTGCCTACGGTCCCATCCTGCTGGGCCTGAACGCCCCGATAAACGACCTGTCCCGCGGCTGCAACGCCGACGAGGTCTACAAAATGGCCATCATCACCTGCGCGCTGGCGTAAGGACTTCAAAAAAGAAAGACCGACTCAGCTATACTGAGGCGGTCTTTCTTTTTTATGCATCCGTTTCCCGCAGACGCTCAACAATCGTGCGTCTGGACACTGAACGGTATACCAGCAGGGGAGTTGCAGCGCCAAGGAAGAGGAAGACGGGGAGCACGGCGAGTATCGGCAGGACGGGGAAGCGATAGGTAAAGAACCAGAAAACACTGCCAAGCGCGTGCCCCATCAGCGGACCCATGCACACCGTAAGCACCAAGGAGGCGGCCAGCGACAAAAGCGTGTAGTAAAGTCCCTCATATATGAGCATGGACTTAAGCTGCCTGCCCGTCATGCCAATCGACTGCAAGACTGCCAGCTCGCGCCGCCGGGTGAGTATGCCGGTGAGCACGGCGTTGATGAAGTTCAACACGCCCACGAGGCCGATTATCAGGCTCAGCGCGCCGCCCATGGTCATAAACATGCCGCGGAAGCCCTCAAACTCCTCCTCATAGCTGGCACGGCTCTCATAGTCGTATAGAGGCTGGATGCTCTCGGTATACTCGGCCAGGAAGTCCTCCATGGCGTCCTCAGCCCCGTCGGTGGTGTTGAAGACGTAGCTCATGACACTGTCGGTCCCCGTGTCCTGCTTAAAGCGCTCCGCGCCCAGAATGAATTCATCGTAACCCAGCACACGGTAACGGTAGGAGATGGAATTGGGAATCCGCACAAGTGCGCAGACGGTGTAGTCGATGTCCTCGTAGGCAACAGCCCGCTCACCCCAAGGACGGCCGCTGTCTATGGCCGCGTCTACATCCTCAAAGACCTCACCGGTGTCCCGGTAGAAATACTCCGTCTCGGAGACATAGCGGACAGTCACCGTGTCACCCAGCCGGGCCCAGTTGCTG
>CATJWG010000009.1 GCA_949744165.1 uncultured Eubacteriales bacterium
ACATCGCCGGAGGACATACATCCCTGAATCGAAGCCGAGTTTATAGGAATATCAATACCGCCCAGGAAACCACCGGCGCATACCATAGTATCTTCGGAGCTGCTGGTCAGGCTGACATTGCCGGCGGCATAGCAGCTTTCAATGCTGACGCTGCCGTTCATCGTTTCGCAACTGCCAATAAAGCCGCCCGCGTACGGCATATTTTCATATGGTTCAGTCATGGTAATATCGCCGGCAGAACCGCAATTTATGATTTTCCCGCAGCTGCCAATATACCCCGCAAATCCGCCGGCATACAGAGGCGCGCCTGTGATAACCACATCCGCAAAGCAACCGTCAACCATTAAATAAGTCTTGTCGGTACTACCGGTCATCGGATTCAGAAAGCCGAATATGCCTCCCGCAAAAACATTATTACATGCCTTCCGGCAGTGAATTGTTCCGCTGACTGTGCAATCAGAAATGGAGCCATCACCAATCACCTGACCTGCTAGGACTCCGACATAACCGCTGCCGGTAAAGCTGTTCGTTGTAATTGATGCGTCTTCCACGATTACATTTCGGATGGAACGAGGACCCAAATAGCCGTTCAAATATACATTGCCGAACAGCCCAATGCTGTCTCTGCCGCTGGAATCGTCAATGGTCAGATGGGAGATGGTATGGCCGTTTCCATCAAAATTTCCAACGAACGCATTTATCGTATGTTTTCCAAATTCTCCGTTGCCGATTGGGACCCAATTTTTCCCGCCGAGATCCAGGTCGGCGCCCAGAACCACCGTTTTTCCAAAGGTCGGGTTATCCTCAAAAGCGGCTATATTCTCATCGTTCACTATCACCGCCAGCCAGGCCAGGGCCTCCGGTGTGGTAATGGTAATGGTGTTGCCGTCGTCGCTTTCGCTCCAGCCGTCCGGTGCCTCCGTCAAACCGTCTGTCCAGTTTTCGTCGATGGATTCTTCCGCAGCCTGAACCATCCCCGGCAATAGGCCCAGGCAGAGGATCAAAGCGGCAATCAGGCTTAAAATTCTGCGTTTCATAAAGTGTTCCTCCTTAGATAATTCCCAGGCCCCGCGCCGCCAGAAGCGCGTCGGCCTTACGGGTGACATTGAGCTTGCGGTAATTTTCCTGTATGTGATAGGACACGGTAAAAGGCTTCATGCCCAGCTTCTGCGCAATCTGGTTGAGCGACAGGCCGTCCGCCTGCAAGCGGAGTATCGTCAGCGCCGTAGGATGGAAGTCAGACTGCGTTGCCGTCTGCTTTTTGAGATAGAGCGGATAGCGCCGCGCCATTTCCTCGACCTCACACAGCAGATGGTCCAGCCAATATGTATCCGGCCCTCGGGCCTCGAACAGCGCCTTTTTCTCTCGCTGCAAGAGCGGCCATACTGATGCCCCTTCCTCGGTAATCAGGCGCAGGAAACGGTAGCTTTCCGCTTC
>CATJWG010000010.1 GCA_949744165.1 uncultured Eubacteriales bacterium
GAGCTATACGCTTGAGGACCTGCTTTACGGCATGATGCTTGCATCGGGAAACGACGCGGCGCTGGCAGTAGCTGGACATGTGGCCGGCGGAGTGGAGCAGTTTGCAAAGCTGATGAACGACAAGTGCGCCGAGCTGGGTCTGCAAAACAGCCACTTTGTGAATCCACATGGCCTGGATGCGCCGGAGCATTATTCCTCGGCGCGTGACCTGGCCCTGATAACCGCCGCGGCGATGGAAAACGAGACCTTTAGGGAGATATTCTCCACGGTCTCGCGCAGTATAAATGGCGTCGGCTATAAAAATCATAACAAGCTCCTTACAAGCTGCGAGGGCTGCACGGGAGGCAAGACCGGCTATACGGACGCTGCGGGACGTATTCTTGTTTCCAGCGCGAAGAGAAATGGCATGGAGCTTATTTGCGTAACAATTTCCGACCCGAAGGATTGGGATGACCACAGGGCAATGTATGACGAGTGCTTTGCAAAATACCGCTTTGTGCCGGTGCTGGGGGCGGACAGCTCCCGTGTCAGCGTTGTGTCCGGTACAAGCGAATACGTCTCGCTAAAGGCTGAAGTAGGCGGGCTTATCGTTCCGGCAGGCAGCGCGGTGAAAACACAGACGTATCTGCCAAGCTTTGTGTTTGCCCCCGTGAAAGCGGGCGAGCGCGCGGGTGAGGTCCACATCAGCGTGGACGGGAACGAGCAAGTGATCCCCGTGCTCTACTCGCAGACAGTGTTTATAGACGGCAGCATCCCGCTCACGCCCTGGGAGCGATTCAAGCGCGCCTGGTACATGGCCTCAAGCTATGGAGTATATTACCCTACGGGCGGATGAGAGCAGTATTTTAGGAGGCGCATTATGCGTCAAAGGTTACAGAAAATGATATCATCCGCCGGACTTGCCTCTCGCAGGGCGGCGGAGGAGCTGATAAAGGCCGGTCGCGTGACGGTCAACGGGCGCAAAGCCTCGCTTGGAGACAGCGCCGACATGGACATGGATGTCGTTTGCCTTGACGGACGCGCTCTGCGTCCGTTACGCGAGCACACGTACATAATGCTCAATAAGCCGCGCGGCTATGTCACTACGATGAAAGACGAGCGCGGGAGAAAAACCGTTGTGGAGCTTGTTACGGGCACGGGAGCGCGGGTTTTGCCTGTGGGGCGGCTGGACATTGACTCCGAGGGCCTTCTGATTATGACGGACGACGGGGAGCTGATAAACCGCCTGACACACCCCTCACACGGAGTGGAAAAGACGTATGAGACGACGGTGTCAGGCGCGGATATGGACACGGCCCTGCCGCAGCTTCGCTCGGCAATGGTGATTGACGGACAGAGAATACGTCCGGCGCGTGTGGAGCTTGCCCGGGACTTCGGGGATCAGAAGCTGCTGCGCATTACGATAAGCCAGGGCATGAACCGCCAGGTCAGAAAAATGTGCGCCGCGGCCGGCCTGCGGGTCCACCGCCTGCGCAGAGTGTCCGAGGGACCGCTGA
>CATJWG010000011.1 GCA_949744165.1 uncultured Eubacteriales bacterium
GGCAACCGTATCACAACGCAGTCAAACACCATGGCTGTAGCTGCGGCTAAGACGGAGAAGGCTGCACGCAACGGTTTTGTACTGGGAGCTCTGCTTTGTCTGCCCATTGCCGTTATTTCCATTATCATTGGCCTTGTTGCAAAGGTCAATTTCCCCGACGTGCCATCCGCACAGGCGATGGCTACCGTAATTATGGCGCTTCCGTCCTCGGTGTCCGCGCTCGGCATGGCTGGTCTGTGGGCAGCTACCGTCTCCACCGGCGTTGCACTGCTTATGAGCTCAGTGCAGCTTATTTGCTATGATATCCTTGTGCCTTTCAAAAAGGGAAAGGTGGAGAGCGACCCCATCGCCGCAAAGAAAAAGCAGCAAAACGAGACACGTATAGTCCTTTTCATTCTTGTTATCATCACAATGTTTCTCGCCTTCAAAGCGACCGGCATGATTGCAACCATAATTACTGTGCTTTGTATAACTCCCGCTTTTTTCTGGATGATGATAAGTTTCCTTTACTTCCCGAAGCTCATTAAAAAGCGCAGTGCACTTATCACTCAGGCAGTAGCGTACATATTCTTTTTTGTCTGGCTCTTTATTCCATCTGTAAAGGCGGCAATACCCAACGCCATTTATGTCGA
Organism: uncultured Eubacteriales bacterium; assembly: GCA_949744165.1. Taxonomy (GTDB): domain Bacteria; phylum Bacillota; class Clostridia; order Oscillospirales; family Oscillospiraceae; genus JAMPGF01. The sequence continues at coordinate 633 of CATJWG010000011.1, forward strand.
GTGGCCGCTTTGTACAGTTGTGTGGTTCGCTTGTGCCGCGCTGGACAAGGAGCCTATCGACGAGGTTATTCCAAAATCACAACGTAAGCTCAGCGCGGCCATCGCACAGGATGACTGAGACGTTTTTCAATGAAAGGAGTGCAAAATGGCAGATTCTATAAATGGGCGTGAAAACCTTCTTGCTATCTTCCGCCACGAAAAGCCGCAGAGGCTTCCAACAATGGAGGACACGGCATTTATGATGTTTCCAGGAGACTGGAGCACAAGCACGGAGCCTGAGCGCGACCTGTGGGGCGTGCAATGGATTCCCATTCCATTCCACGGACAAATGGTAGATGAAAAGGTCCCGCCTGTGGTCAGCGATATTACCCGATGGCGTGAGCAGGTGAAAATTCCCGATCCTGAGACGGCGTACGACTGGGAGGCTATGTCAAAGACGCGTAGCGCCCACTGGAACAGGGAGACACAGATGGGAGGGCTGATATTTCTCGAGGGTCACTTTGAGAGGCTGCATTCCCTTGTAGGCTTTGAAAACGCCTTATGTGCGCTCTATGACGACGAGGATGAGGTCATAGAAGCGATAAAGGACATGTTTTCCGAAATAACGAGATATAAGTTCAAGTGTCTGAAGATAGCGAAGGAATATTTCAATCCTGACTTTATTGTTTTTCATGACGACTGGGGGATGGAGCGCAATATGTTCTTCAGCCCCGAGGTGTGGCATGAGATGATAAAGCCCGAGCTGAAGAAGGTTGTCGATGAGTGCCACAGACTGGGTATGCTTTTCGAGATGCATTCCTGCGGACATATTCAGGAGATAGTCGGCTCGTTGGTGGAGGAGCTTGGAATCGACTCCATACAGACCCTGCAATATCCTGCGA
>CATJWG010000012.1 GCA_949744165.1 uncultured Eubacteriales bacterium
AGGCGAAATACGAACCAGCGTACTGGATTCAACTCCGTGGTGGCCGGAGAAAAAGCACGCGCCGGAGGGCGCGCCGAACGTGCTTTATATTCTGCTCGACGACACGGGTTACTCACAGCTCGGCTGCTATGGATCGCTGATACCGACGCCTAACATTGACGCCATAGCGCAGGGCGGCGTAAGATTTACAGACTTCAACACCTGCGCGCTGTGCTCTCCTACACGCTCCTGCCTCATGACCGGCTACAACAATCAATCCGTCGGTATGGGTTTTCTCGCCGCTCAGGATATGGGCTACCCCAATCTCTCCGGAACGATAGACAAACGCTTTGGCTTTCTTCCGGAGGTACTCAGGGAAAACGGATACGCCACCTTCTGCATAGGCAAATGGCATCTGTGCAACGAGAGTGAGATGACAAGCGCGGGTCCTTATGAAAACTGGCCGCTCGGACGCGGCTTTGACAGGTTCTACGGCTTTCTGAACGGCGCTACCAATCAGTTTTATCCTGAGCTTGTGATGGACAACACCATGATTGACCCGCCTGCCTCTCCCAACGAAGGTTACCACCTGAGCGCGGATCTGGTTGACCAGGCAATAAAGTACATAGGTACTGAGAAATCCGTCTATCCGGACAAGCCCTTCTTCTGTTACCTCTCTCTCGGCGCGATGCACTCACCGCATCACGCGCCAAGGGAGTATATGGAGAAATTCAAGGGTAAATTCGACGAGGGATATGAGGTTTACCGTGAGAAGGTATTTGCCAGGCAGAGGGAAATGGGACTTTTGCCCGAAAACGCGGAACTGACCGGAATAAACGAGTGGGCCCGTCCGTGGGAGAGCCTGAGCGAGTGGGAGAAGAAGGTTTTCGCCCGGTATATGGAGGCTTTTGCCGGCTTCCTCAATTACACCGACGAGCAGATTGGACGCCTGACCGCCTTCCTCAAGGAGGTTGGCCAGTACAACAACACGCTCATCGTGCTCATGAGCGACAACGGCGCTGCCGCCGGCGGAGGCAGGAACGGATGTCTGTCTGAGCATTATCACATTCACACCGGCCGCGACCCCGATATAGTCAGCCCAGAGGACTACGAACGCATTGGCGGACCGGAGAGCTACAGCCTGTATCCCCCTGGATGGGCCTGGGCGGGAAACACTCCACTCAAGCTCTACAAGCACTGGGTCCACAACGGAGGTGTTAAGGTTCCGTGCGCGATATCCTGGCCGGACCGTATCAAAAACGCTGGCGGCTTTCGACGGCAGTTCCACTATGTCACCGACCTGTGGCCCACTGTGCTGGAGATGTGCGGCATCCCCATGCCGGAGTATGTGGGCGGTATCCGACAGGAACCGCGCCCCGGCGTGAGCATGGTTTACGCGCTCGACAATCCCGATGAACCGACGCACAAACGGATACAATATTTCGAGATGGAGGGCAACCGCGGGATATGGAAGGACGGCTGGAAGGCCGTGGCAGACCATGTTAATTCCCCCTCCTTTGACGACGACCGTTGGGAGCTCTACCACGTGGACGAG
>CATJWG010000013.1 GCA_949744165.1 uncultured Eubacteriales bacterium
CGACGCGGCCGCGCGCTGCTTCGGCGTGAAGGGAATGGCCGGAAAGAGCAAGGAGAGCGGGTTTTACCGTCTGCTCAGCCGCGAGTCGATGTCCAAGGGAGTTTTCGTCACCTTCAACGATGACGACACGGCCAGCATCGCGCTGCATATCGTCGTTGACCATGGGGTGAACGTGGCCGCTCTCGGCGCGAGTATAATGGGCGAGGTCAGCTATAAGGTCAACCAGGTCACCGGAGTGCCGGTGAAAAAGGTAGACGTATTTGTTGACTCTATGATTTTGGACTGAGCGGAAAACACAGCGAAGGCACAGACAAAACGACAAAAAATATGTTTTCCGTGCCGCCGGGGAGAAGCGTGCGCGGGACTTTGCGGAGGTAAACCGACCTTGAAAGAATATATAAGCGGAAAGCAGTTTTGCGAAATGCTCATGTGTGCGTCCGACGCGCTTGAGGCCAACAAGCAGCTTGTCAACGAGTTGAACGTTTTCCCTGTTCCGGACGGAGACACGGGTACAAACATGTCCCTGACGCTCTCGTGCGCAGCCAACGAGTTCCGGAAAAAGAAATACGACAGCATAGGTGACGCCGCGGACAAGGCGGCCTCGGCGCTGCTGCGCGGCGCGCGCGGCAATTCCGGGGTTATTCTCTCGCTGCTGTTCCGTGGAATCTCGAAAGCGCTCAAGGGCCAGGAGTGCGCCTATGCCGAGCAGTTTGCCTCGGCAATGTGCGACGGTGTGGACGTGGCCTACAAGGCCGTTATGAAGCCGGCTGAGGGCACGATACTGACCGTGTCGCGCGTGGCGACGAACGCGGCGCTGGAGATGGCGCGCGAGCAGTCCGATGTGGAGCTGACGCTTGAGGCGGCGATAGCATCGGCAAAGCAGGCATTGTCTCTGACTGTGGAACAGAACCCCGTGCTCAAGCGCGCGGGCGTCATCGACGCCGGCGGCAAGGGCTATGTGGTAATTTTGGAGGCGATGCTCGCCTACCTGCGCGGCAATGCCGTTGTAAACGACGCCCCTCCCGCCGCGGCCGAGGTGCGCGAGCGCGCGGATTTCGGCG
>CATJWG010000014.1 GCA_949744165.1 uncultured Eubacteriales bacterium
CGACGTGGAGAAGTCGCGTAGCCTGGTCGAGCGCGCACGATTGGAAATCGTGTAACGGTCATAAGCCGTTCGAGGGTTCGAATCCCTCCTTCTCCGCCACAAAAAATCCCGCCCAGCTGGGCGGGATTTTTCCATATCCAGAATCTTTACGCAACGCCTTCAAAACCCGCGAAGCCGCGGATCTCATCGGCCGGCACTGCCGTCTCGGACTGCTGAGGCTTCGACGCCGTCACAGTCTCGGTCACGCCGCCGGAGACGTACACCCGACCGCACTCGGGGCAGATGTCCGTGTGCAGCCTCACGCTCTGGCTGACTACGCGGCGGTCCTCCCGCGCGGCCTTGGCCTGCTCGCGGACAACGTGCTCCTGCTCATGCCCGCGCACCGCGCTGGCCGCCTGGTCCGGAGACATGCGCGTCGGCGTTTTGAACGACACCCCGGGGTCGTCTGAGCCATCCTGATACTTGCGCTGCTCGCAAGTATCGCACTGACCCTCCTCGGCCGCTTTTTGAACGCCCTCAGCTCCGAGCGCCTCGCCCTTGCCGGGCTGCTCAGGTACCTGTGCGCCGGATGCTGCCTGCGCGCCCGCCGGGGCTAAGCTCGGCGGCACAGCGGCCTTTCCCGCCGCCATTCCCTCAGCCGCCTGCACGCCCGAAGGTTCTCCGCCGTACTGTATCCGCATACGCACCGCCATCTCCGCGGGGTCGGAGGCGTGGCGCATGAGCAACCCACGGTTTATGTCCGCGTCAGTTGCGCCCTTCACCGCCGTCACCGGACGAACCGGCTCTACCGGAGTCTCCGGCTGCGCGGCGCGGTATGCTCCCAGCGCGGCAACGCCCTGCGCCCCCTGCGCGCCCTTGACCTGAGGCGAGCCGCCCGCCGCCGCGACGCCGGAATAGCGTCCGTACATGTACGGACCGTAACTTCCGTTTATTCCTGAAATTGGATTGAACATATTATCACCCCACAGGTGTTTTAATCATAACCATTATAGCAGATTAAGCCAAAAACGCAATAGTCATTTCACAGCTGCCCCGGACAGGGCAAAAAAATTTCCAGAAAGCCCTTAATTTCCGCGAAAATAAACCGATAAAAGGAGTGTAAGGCAGTCAATGCCGCCATGCTTCCAGGGATAGGGAGCAGAACACCGCAGAGAATGAGACAGCAATCGCTTCCGGCCGACGGGCCGGTTGAGATATGACAGGATGCGCCTGCGGCCCCAGCCAGTCCGGCCGGATGGACGGAGCGCGTGGTGCATAAAACCCGACAGAGCGAACGCAAGGATGAGCGAACGCTTATATTTCAAGGAGGTATTTTCTAATGCGTATTCAGCATAATATTATAGCTATGTCGGCCTACCGCAACTATACCAACAACGTAGCTGCTATGAAGAAGAACCTGGAGAAGCTCTCTTCCGGTTATAAAATCAACCGCGCCGGCGACGACGCCGCGGGTCTGGCAATATCTGAGAAGATGCGCGCCCAGATCACCGGCCTTGAGACCGCTCAGAAGAACGCGAAGGACGGCATTTCTCTCGTCCAGACCGCTGAGGGCGCTCTGACCGAGGTTCA
>CATJWG010000015.1 GCA_949744165.1 uncultured Eubacteriales bacterium
CAGGTGTACGCCTCGCACATTTTTGCCGCAGCATGGAGAATTCTCGGCGTTATAGGCAAGCTTCAGCCGCTGGACGTAGGAGATATCGCGGTTGAACCGTCGCTGGCGTTCACAGGCGGGCTTGCAAAAAACGTGGGCATCACAAAGCGCATAGAGCGTGAGCTTAATGTAACCGCCCTGGCAAGCGATTACGACCCTCAGCTGGCCGGAGCCATAGGCGCGGCCCTTCTTGTATGACACTTTATAAGGGAGGTGTTTAATATGGAATTTAATTTCAAGGAAATGGTTAAAAACCGCCACGAGTATGCAATGGCATGGAAGCAGCGCACCGGCGGAAAAGTTGTGGGCTATTATGAGCCTTACATGCCAGAGGAGCTTGTGTACGCCGCCGGCTGCCTTCCCGTTCGTATTCTCGGCGAGCATGAGCCGGACTGTCTTTCTGAAAAATGGATGTACGGAGCCTGTTATCCGGTGCGCGATATGCTCAACATGTTCCTGAACGGACGCTATGATTATGTTGACGGCCTCATCAATGTTGAGGGCTGCCAATGGATGTACCACACCTTTGAAGCAACCATGCGCAACAAGCCGGAGCTTTTTTACCATTACTTCTTCCTTCCGGACTATACCGACGCTCCGACCTCAAGAGATGTCACCCGCTCCGAGCTTGAGGTATTCAAGGGCAGGCTTGAGCAGTGGCTCGGCACAGAAATTACAACGGAGGCCATCGACCGCGCTATTGCCGTATATAACGAAAACCGCCGGCTTCTGCGCCGTATCTACGAGCTGCGCCGAGCATACAAAACCGTGATTCTCGGCTCTGAGGCAATGAGCGTAGTTATGGCCTGCCAGGTCATGGACAAGGCTGAGATAAATGAAATCCTCAAAGCCTTCCTCGATGAGCTGGAGTCTCGCGAGCCGTATGGCGACCGCATACGCCTTATGCTTGTCGGCAGTGAGACGCACAGCGTTGAGCTTGAGGAGCTCGTCGAGTCGCTGGGCGCAAATATAGTCATTGATGAGCTTGACACGGGCTCGTCCTACTTCTGGAACGACATAATCGAGCAGAAGGACCGTCTGCTCGCCATTGCCCTGCGCTATCTCGGACGCCCTCACAACCCAATCAAGGATAACAACTGGCGCCGCCGCCCGCAGCATATTTTTGAGCTGAGCGAGGACTACATGGTTGACGGAGTTATCATCGCCAAGCAGATTTACTGTCACCTGCACGGAACTGACAACTATGCCGTCTGGAAAATGCTGCGCGAGCGCAGCATACCGTACACATATTTTGAACGCGATAACACTATGCCCGTGGAAGAGACCGAACTGCGCATCGAGGCTTTCCTGAATATGCTGCGTCCGGGACTTACGCATCTCATGGGCTGGCACAAAAAAATTGATTTTTAAGGAAGGGAGGACAACAAATAATGAAAAAAAATCAGATTTGGGAGACAAGACCGCTGGATTTCTGGGCTAAGGCCAAGGAGCTGCGCGATAGCTGGCAGACAGACATGAGCAATCCCGACCTTGTCGTTGGTCAGGGCAACACGTATTTCTGCGACTGGCCGTCCGCGTTTCCGGCAATACGAGCCTTTGAGGACAACCCGAACGGCGCGATGATATCCAGCAAAAGC
>CATJWG010000016.1 GCA_949744165.1 uncultured Eubacteriales bacterium
CTGCCCGTTCCTGTGTGTCGTGATGATACCGTCCGTCTTTCGGGGCGGGGCCGGGGCTTTGATCTTCTCTGTCAATGGGTCGCTCCCTTCTGTGGGTGCGAAAAAGGGATTTCCCGTATTTGGAAAATCCCTTTTAGCTTTGAGATTTCACGGCTTTCATGGTGGAGACTGACAGACTCGAAATATCGACCTCACGCGGCAAAAGCATAAGGTCAAAGTAACTGTTATTGACAAGAAGCTTTATCCTGAGCTTCAGCGCCAATACTACGCTGACCCAAATTCCGGAGAATGTCCCTGCTACAACGTGGGGGATGAATTTATATTTTACCGCAACGGTGAAAGAGACGATTTCTGGCACATTGGTATAAATACGCTCGTAAAAACAAACTCGAAGCCCGAAACTGTAGCAGGCGGTTCAAACGCTCCCTTCTGCTCCGAGGCGTGGGACACCATATCCCGTTATATTTACGCAGCACTGGAGGGTAGCTCCATCACGAAAGCCTGGATGAAGCACGAAAACACCATGATTGCCTGCTGCTCCTACGGAACGAGGCCCGTCATTTTCAAAATAGAGCTAATTGACTACGAATAAGCGCCCCGAGCCACCTACGAACGGCAGTACGGCGATGAAAAGCCGGCATTGTCTCGTGGATGGCCGTCCTATGCTGTGCGTCATTTTTGCGGTAATTATTCTGTTCTCAAAATGTGTGGCCGTCCTTTGGACGGCCACACATTTTGATTTCTCACATTTCCCTTCTTCCCTCAAGAGCGCGCAGCAACGTAGCATCGTCGGCAAACTCAAGATTGGAGCCCACGGGTATGCCGTAGGCAAGGCGCGTTACTTTCACGTCGAAGGGTTTTAACAGACGGGATATATACATCGCCGTGGTGTCTCCCTCCGTGTCGGGGTTTGTCGCCATTATTATCTCCTGCACTCCTCCATCTGACACGCGAGCCACCAGCTCAGAAATACGTATGTCGTCTGGCCCCACACGGCTCATGGGCGATAACACCCCGTGCAGCACATGATAAACTCCATTGTACTCGCGGCTTCGCTCAATGGACAGAACGTCGCGCGGCTCGGCCACAACGCATATCGTGGTTTTGTCGCGTCTGTCGTTCCTGCAAATCGGACACAGCTCGCTGTCCGTCAGATTCTGGCACACAGGGCAGGTGTGCACACTGCTGCGCGCGCTGAGTATAGCGCCGGCAAAGCCCTCTGCCTCACCCTCGGGCATGGCGAGCACATGAAAAGCAAGCCTCTGCGCGCTTTTGCGTCCTATTCCCGGCAGGGCTGCGAAACAGTCTATCAGATTTTCAAGGCTCGGTGGAAAAAAGGACATTCCCCTGCTCTCCTTATACTAAACTTCATTAAAAAGCAGACATTGTCCGCTTTTTATAGCAAACCATGCGCGTTAAAATCTTATGAGACGACATTTGTGCCTAAAGCACAAATGGGCAGCGCAAAAATAGGCGCCTTCTTCTATAGAAAATGAACATTTTCTATAGAAGAATAAGTATCATGCATTTCTTATCCGCGCTATCTCGCCGGCTCTGTCCGGCTTCCCAAAAACCGCGCTGCCGGCAACCAGCACATTGGCTCCAGCCTTTTTCACCAGCGCGGCGGTATTCTCGTCAATTCCTCCGTCAACCTCCAGCTCACAG
>CATJWG010000017.1 GCA_949744165.1 uncultured Eubacteriales bacterium
CGCTGAGGCGGGGAAGAAAATCCCCTCAAGCAAAAGGACACTTCGTGCCCTTTCGTTTGAGACGCTTTAGCATTTCTCCCAAATGGAAGCTACTCCCATGCCGCCGCCAATGCACAGGGTGGCAAGACCCTTCTTGGCCTCGGGACGCTTCATCATCTCGTGCAGCAGGGTCACGATGATACGTGCGCCGGACGCTCCGACGGGGTGACCGATAGCCAGCGCACCGCCGTTTACGTTGACCTTGCTCATGTCAAAGTGAAGCTCCCGCGCAACGGCTATGGACTGCGCGGCAAAGGCCTCGTTAGCTTCGATGAGGGCCATGTCGTCTATGGTCAGTCCAGCCTTCTCAAGTGCCTGACGGGACGCGGGTATGGGGCCAACGCCCATTATTTTCGGGTCCACGCCGCCTTGGCCGTAGCTGACAAGCTTTGCCATGGGCTTGAGGCCGTACTTCTCCACAGCCTCCTTGGAGGCGAGGATGATGCAGGCCGCGCCGTCGTTTACGCCGGAGGCATTGCCGGCGGTCACGCGCGGGGTGTTGTAGTCCTCCTGATGGCCAAGGCGCTCAGTGGCATCAAAGGTGTCGGTTATTTTATCGGGTGCGTTGTCGCCGGACACGGGAAAGGCGCCGCGCAGCTTGGCAAGACCCTCGGCTGTGGTTCCCGGGCGGGGGAACTCGTCCACCTTCATCTCGACAACTTCCTTTTTCTTCTTCACAGGTACGGGCACTATTTCATCCTCAAAGCGGCCAGCGGCCTGAGCGGCGGCGCACTTGGTCTGGGAGGCTAGCGCAAACTCGTCTAAGTCCTTGCGGGTGATGCCCCACACGTCGCAGATGTTCTCGGCGGTGGTGCCCATATGATAGTCGTTAAAGGCATCCCACAGGCCGTCCTTAACCATGGTGTCAACCATCTTCGTGTCGAACATGCGTGCGCCGGAGCGGGCGCTGGGCATGGCGTAGGGGGCCTGGGTCATGTTCTCGGTGCCGCCGCAGACAACGACCTCCGCGTCTCCCGCACGGATGGCGCGCGCGCCCTCGATTACGCTCTTCATGCCGGAGCCGCAGACCATGTTTATTGAATAGGCGGGAACGGTGTAAGGCAGTCCGGCCTTGACTCCGACCTGGCGGGCTACGTTCTGGCCCTGGGCGGCGCTTATGCAGCAGCCGAACATGACCTCATCTACGGCCTCGGCGGGCACGTTTCCACGTTTAAGAGCTTCTTTGACGACTATCGCGCCCAGCTCAGCGGCGGGAGTGTTGGCGTAGGAGCCGAGGAAGGAGCCCACGGCGGTGCGGCAGCAGCTTACGGCGTATATTTCTTTCATAGCAGGAACCTCCACATACAAATTATAATGTGCAAGAATATATGATACAGACACGGGTATATTGCTATACCGAAAGTATAATCCCTTATAGCACAATAAGTCAAGGTTATCACCGCAAATATTTTGCAAATATTTCTTGGTGTTTACGCACAATTCCAGACAGCATATTTTTGTGAATATAAATAGTTGACAAAACATATTAATACAGGTATAGTAACTGTACTAACACAATTAATACACTTGGCACAGTTAGCGGAGAGGTGACAGCTTTGGTAACGATTAACAACAGGGACCCAAGGCCGATTTACGAGCAGATAAGCGATAATTTCAAGCGTCTTATCATCTCTGGGATTTTGGGGCCGGACGAGAAGCTGCCCTCCGTGCGCGAGCTGGCGGGCACGCTGGCGATAAATCCAAACACGATTCAGCGGGCCTACAGACAGCTTGAGGCGGAGGGC
>CATJWG010000018.1 GCA_949744165.1 uncultured Eubacteriales bacterium
TGCAGGTGAGTGGAGAATCCTGTTGTACTAAAATAAAAACCACGGGCATAGCCCGTGGTTTTTGTTTCTTATTTCATACTCCTGATAATGTCATCAATCTTATGCGCAACCTTGACAAAATCAGACGCGGTATATCCCTTTGTCGTCATGGCCGCCGTTCCAATTCTAACGCCGGAGGCAAGCTGCGGAGGCCGGGTCTCGCCGGGTATGCAGTTTTTGTTGAGGGTAATCCTATGCTTGTCCAGCTCGTTTTGAACATCCTTACCCGTCAGGCCGGTTTCCGTGAGGTCCAGGAGAAACAGGTGATTGTCCGTGCCTCCTGTTACAACGTGATAACCCATGGAGATAAATTCATCGCACATTGCCTTGCAGTTTTTGACAACGTTGTGAATATATTCCGCAAATTCGGGGCTACAGGCCTCCGCCGCGGCGATAGCCTTGCCTGCAATTACATGCTCAAGGGGACCGCCCTGGCATCCGGGAAATACAGCGCTGTCAATTTTCGAAGCGAGCTCAGGACGACAGAAAATAATTCCGCCTCTGGGTCCGCGCAGGGTTTTATGGGTTGTTGTCGTGATGATATCGGCCAGACCAAAGGGAGATGGGTGATCTCCCGCGGCGACAAGACCGGCGATGTGCGCCATATCAACCATGAAATAAGCGCCGCAGCTTTTTGCGATATCCGAAAACGCCTTAAAATCAATAGTTCTGCTGTACGCGGATGCTCCAGCGAGAATGAGCTGTGGTCGACAGGCATCCGCCTTGGCGCGAACGTCCTGCATATCAATCCGACCGGAAGCATCGACATCGTAAAACACCATATTAAAAAGCTTGCCGCTGAAATTGACAGGGGAGCCGTGAGTCAAGTGTCCGCCGTTGTCAAGGCTCATGGCCAGAATGGTGTCGCCGTGCTTCAAAACGCTCATGTACGCGGCCAGGTTGGCAGAAGCGCCGCTGTGGGGCTGTACGTTGACGTGATAGTCTGTGTTGAAAACTTGCCTCCAGAGACTGCAGCAATACTCCTCGAGCTCGTCGACATTTTCGCAGCCGCCATAGTATCGTCCACGGTTTCCGCTTGTACGCTGCGTCGGGTAGCCTTCGCTGTATTTGTTGGTCAGGCATGATCCGACGGCTCGAAGGACATCATCGCTGACAAAGTTTTCGCTGGCTATCAATTCAATGTTGTTTTCCTGCCGTTGCCGCTCCTTTTCGATCATGTCAAACACTTTTGATTTCATATGTTTCTCCTCTCAATGTGCGTTTTGAAATATAAATTCAGTACTTCACTTCACATATTAGCATAGCTTATTTGTAATTGCAACCGGCTTGTCCTGATTGAATATTTATTACTTTATGAGTTGAAGAGACTTTGAAAAATGAAGGTTGACAGTTCTTCGTTTGCGTGGTATTTTATATAGGGTTATTTTTTGGAGACGTATTGAAGTGGTCATAACGAGCTCGACTCGAAATTTCTAAAAATCCTGTCCGTTTCGTGGTGCCGCAAATCCAGTGTTTTCAAGGGTTTGCGATAGTTCCAATCCGCCAGTCAAGCTGTGTTCTGCCCTGAAGTTCTGCCCTATGGGGTTTGGAGCTTCTGGGAGACAATAAATGGAGAGTTGTCCGAGTGGTCGAAGGTGCAGCACTCGAAATTCTTGGGTCAGCTGTCCGCTTCGTCCGCCGGAAGCCTTTGCGCCGCAAGGACTTCCAAAATCAAAAATCGAATATTTTTTGGTGTTCTCTCCTGCTTTTCTCTCCAAAAGTTTTTTGACTGAAAAATGAGTGAAGAAAA
>CATJWG010000019.1 GCA_949744165.1 uncultured Eubacteriales bacterium
GATTTAAACACCTTTACCGACAGCGGCGACGTGAGCGCTTATGCCCGCGACGCCATGGTATGGGCCAGCGGCTGCGGCCTTATCAGCGGCTCCGATGGACTCATCAGTCCTGCGGGCGTTGCCACCCGTGCCCAGATTGCCGCCATGCTTCAGCGTTTCTGTGAGTATACGGCGAAATAATTTTAATAAAAGAAGCTCCCCACCGCAGGCGGGAAGCTTCTTTTATTTTGCGTATATCGACCTGACAAGAGCGCTGCATACCCTGCACGGCAGCAGGCGGCCGAGCAGGACGAAGAACTTGTATTTCATTCCCACGGTATACTCAGGCTTAAGTCGCCCTCTGAGGGCCAGAGACGCTATGTAACGCCCTGCGTCTGCCGCTGACATACCTGTCTCCTCATCATGCTCCATAACGGCCACAGAGCGGCGTATGCGCCCATGATACACGTCGTCGCCGCGCTCGCTCTTGCGTCTTGAAGCTGTAAATCCAGTTTTTATGTCTCCCGGCAATATGCAGCTCACTGAGATGCCGAAGGCGGCCAGCTCGTTTCTCAGCGCGCCGGCGTAGCTGCCCACAGCGGCCTTTGTCACCGAATACCACGCCTGAAACGGTATCGGTATCGCTCCCGCCACAGAGCCGATAAGTAATATTGTGCCCCTTCCCTGCTCCCGCATAGATGGAATCGCAGCTCGACAGCAGTTAACCGCTCCGAACAGGTTAACCTCAAGCAGCGCGCGGGCCTCGTCGTTTTCCGTAAACTCCGCCGCTCCCGAGATGCCCGAGCCGGCGCAGCAAATCAGAATATCCAACCGTCCCTCATTGTCGATTATTTTTCGCACTGCCGCCACGGCCTGTTCTTCATCGGATACATCCGCGCCCATGTGGATTACACACGGCGTATCGCTTTCCCTGCGGCTTATCTCATATACCGTACAACCTCTTTCGCGCAGCGCGACTGCAATTTGCAGGCCTATTCCACTGCTGCCTCCGGTTACAAGCGCAATTTTCCTATCCATACCGCACCTTACCTACCTTACTCCAGAGCCTGCGTCAGCGCAAGCAACACCTTCTTAAAAGCGTCCAGCTCCTGCTCCGAAAATTCCCCCATAAGCTTTTCCACAGCCGCACCGATAAAGTCCTTCTGCACACCGTAATAATCCATAAATTTCCCAGTTACGCACAGCCGGCATTCGCGCCTGTCGGATTCGGAGGTTTTTTTATGTACATATCCCTTCGCCATGAGATTATTGACCTTGTACGTAGCGTTCGGCTGCGATATACCCAAGCACGCGGCGAACTCGCCAAGCGTAGGGCTTCCAAGCAGGTATATCACATCCACAGCAAAAGCCTCCGTCGCACTCAGGCTTCCGTCGCGCTCGTGTATGCGTCCGAACAGGCGGCGATAGTGCATAAGCCTCAGCTTTTTATAGAGTTCAACGGCTTCCATATACAGCATAGCATCACCAAAGCATCAATAATTTTATGCAATTTCTCCTTAATATGATAGCTTCATGCATCCGATTTGTCAATAATAAACGCCTTTCTCCCGATAAAAGCGAGATTCAGAAAAAAAATCGCTGATTTTTTCTCTATAATTTTCGACAACGGTTTTTTGTCGAAAACAGCATCTTGGGGCATAAGCGTGGTGAAGGGGGAGAGAAAACCACAATTCACGTGTCGAATAGTGTTGTCAAAGTGCGATGCTTCACAAGCCCTGAATTATTGCAATAAAATGGATATTATGATAAATTATCTTCCATGAACGGTGTTTCCACGAAAAAAAGATACTGTGTGACC
>CATJWG010000020.1 GCA_949744165.1 uncultured Eubacteriales bacterium
AAGCCGGACTCATTGACCAGCTTGGACAGGGTTTGTAAGATATCCATACAGCCGCCTCCTTATGCCAGGATGAGCAGGGGCGCACCTGTGTCCACACTGGTCCCCTTCTGCGCGATGACCTGTGCTACCGTGCCGTCGCGCGGGGCGGGAATTTCGTTTTCCATCTTCATGGCCTCGAGTATCATCAGCACGTCCCCAGCTTTTACAGCGTCGCCTGGGTTTACCTCCACGCGCAGAATTGTGCCGGGCATTGGCGCGGTCACGGCCTCTCCTGAGGCAGTCGCCGCGGGAGAGGCAGGAACCGCTGCGGGAGCTGCGGCCACGGGCGCGGGAGCCGGCGCGGAAACGGCAACAGGGGCCGGCGCGGGTGCATAGGCCTCGTACTCGTCCGCAAGCATTGCTGTTCCGGCCTCGACCTCCACCTCATAGGTACGGCCGTTGAGGGTCACTTTATACTTCATTTCACTTGACCTCCTTAATGGACTTAAAGCGCAGCTCGTTAAGCGGCTTGCCCATTCTGTCGGCGACTATCGCCATAATCATGGCCGCCTCCCTGTCGGGCACGTCGTAAAGCTTTACCTCGCCGGCGCTGCCTGGTGCCGGCTTAGACTCCGGCGCGGGCGCGGCAGGTGCGCTGACAACCGCGGCGGGCGCAGCCTTCGCGGCCTTGCGGGACGAGACCATGGCGTTGCCCATTAGAATAATAACCGCCATGAGCAGAAAAAGCCCCACAAACACCACCAGATAACCTACAACTGCGTCGATTGCGGCTTCGGGAATAGTTATCTTATCCAGATTAGCTGCCTGAGAATGCATAGCTCCGCCCCCCTCACGCTTCCTCGATAGTGTATTTTACCTTCTTCTCACGCTCTGCCTTACGCTGCTTGAGGAAAGTCTCAGCCTGGCTCGGGAAGCAGATGTAGCTCATCAGATCCTCCTCCGATTCGGCCAGCTCGCCCAGCGCGGCCTTTGCGTCGGCAAACTCCTGTCCGGTGCGCTTGGAGTCCTCGATGCGGCAGTCAACCGGCTTGCCGCCCTCGCCCAAAATCTTTTCCTCAAGCTCAGCGTTCACAGGCGCGGGAGAGATACCGTACTCTCCCTTGAAATAGTTTTTCACCTCGTTGGAAATCTGCTTGTAGCGCTCGCCCATAAGTATGTTGACAACCGCCTGGTTGCCCACCATCTGGGACAGCGGCGTCACCAACGGAGGATAGCCAAGGTCCTTGCGGACATTAGGTATCTCGGCCAAGGCCTCATCAAACTTATCCATGGCGTTCATGTCCTTGAGATTTGCTATCATGTTTGAGAGCATTCCGCCGGGCACCTTGTATACAAGAGCTTGGGCGTCAGTACCCATGCTCTTTGGATTGAGTGTGCCATTGTCAATATATTTCTGCTTTATTGGCTTGAAATAGTCGTTTACCTTATTGATTACCGCCTCGTTCAATCCGGTCTTTATGCCGTACTGCTGCAAAGCGTAGAAAAGCGTCTCGGTAGACGGCTGGCTGGTACCGTTGGAGAAGCAGGACGTAGCCGTATCGATAACGTCCACACCGGACTCTATCGCCTTTGTAATGGTCATATAGGCCATACCCGTGGTGCAGTGGGTGTGCAGAATAATCGGCATCTCTCCCACAGCGTCCTTGATTCCCTTTATCAGATGCTCTGCCTCATAGGGGCTCATAGTACCGGCCATGTCCTTAAGGCATATAGTGTCAAAGCCCATGCGCTTGAGCTCGCGGCACATCTCGACATACTTCTCCACTGTATGCACAGGGCTCTGTGTATACGAAATGCAGCCTGAGGCCACGGTTTTCTTTGTTGCGTACTTCTTCGTCGCTTCAAGCGCCGTGGCGATGTTGCGG
>CATJWG010000021.1 GCA_949744165.1 uncultured Eubacteriales bacterium
CACCTCCAAGAACGCCACCGGCATGGCCGTCAGCGGCTTTTTGTGCGAGGTTGAGAAGGTGACGGACGAGGAAATGGACGGCTGGAAGCGGGACTACCCTGAGGCCTTTGCCCGCCATGTCGACCCCGACGCCGGCGTCTGCCTGGACGGCTGGCTCATCAAGGAGGGATAAAAATGTCAAAGATTTTTCTGATAGACGTCGCCAAATGCTCCGGCTGCTATAACTGCCAGCTCGCCTGTAAGGATGAGCACTGCGAAAACGACTGGACCCCCTACGCCGCGCCCCAGCCCCTCACGGGCCATTTCTGGTGCAAGGTAAGTGAGCACGTTCAGGGCACTATCCCAAAGGTCAAAATACACTATATAGCCAAAATGTGCGCACACTGCGCGGACGCGGAGTGCATAAAGGCATGTCCCGAAAACGCCATAAGCCGCCGCGGCGACGGCTTTGTGCTCATCGACCCTGCCAAATGCTCCGGCTGCAAAAAGTGTATGGACGCCTGCCCCTATGATGTGATATACTTTAACAGTGAGCTCAAAATCGCACAGAAATGCACCGGCTGCGCTCATTTGCTCGACAACGGCGTGAAGCAGCCGCGGTGCAGCGAGGCCTGCCCCACCGACGCGATAGTTTTCGCCGAGGAGAGCGAGCTTGCCGAGGAATTGAAGGGCGCCTCCCCCCTTGCTCCCGGAGGCAAAATTTATTACAAAAATATCCCCGGCGAATTCATCGGCGGCACGGTGTACGACCCCATTGAGAAGGAAGTCATAATCGGCGCGGTATGCCTGCTGACCGGCGGCGGCCTGACCCTGCGTGCGGAAACGGACAGTTACGGCGACTTCTGGTTCCGTGACCTGCCCCGCGGCGGCGAATATACTCTGGAAATAAGCGCAAAAGGCTTCAAAACAAAGCAGTTTGCACAGATACGCACCGACAAATCCGTCAATCTTGACGATATCCCGTTGGAAAAAGAATAAGCCGGCACAGCCGGCGTGAAGGAAGGTTTTTCTCTGCAATGGAATCTTCAATTAAAAAGCGCAATACGTTCTACCGCTGGCTGTTTTATATTCTCGGCATGGCGTCTCTGGCGCTGGGCATAGTGCTCAACACAAAGTCCCAGCTCGGCATGGCGCCCATACTCTCCGGCATGTTCTGCCTGTCGGAAATTTATGGGCTGAACTTCTCAGTACTTACACTGGCGTACTACATCGCCCTTGTCGGCGCCCAGTTTATCCTCCGCGGGAAAAATTATCATCTGATTGACCTGCTCCAAGTGCCCGTGAGCATCGTGTTCACGCAGTTTATGAACGCTTTCTCGCGCACGATAACCTACACGCCAGTGCTGCTGTGGCAGAAGCTTCTGGTAGCCGCGTTCGCCGTACTGTTCACGGGCCTGGGCGTGACCATGGCTTTGAACATGCGTCTGATTCCCAACCCCGGCGACGGTATAGTCCAGGCCATCTCCGACAAAAGCGGCCTGAGCCTTGGCATGTCAAAAAACCTTTTCGACGGCGGCAGCGCAGTCGTGGCGATAATCCTCAGCCTTGTGCTCAGCGGACGGATAATCGGCCTGGGCCTCGGCACCGTGATAAACGTCCTGTTCAACGGCCGCGCGGTGGCGCTGTTCACATGGCTGATAAAGGACAAAATAATAAAACTCGCCTTCGGAGAAACCAAAAAAGAGGAAGCTTTATAAAAGCTTCCTCTTTTCCACTGTGTATCAAAAACATTGACAGCTTTCGACAAATAAGCTAAAATAAAAATGCCCCCAAAGGGGTAAGGGTGCTGCAAAAACAATAGCGAAAAAACGGTAGGCGGCTTGGCTACACCACCCGAAAGGGGGTGAGGCTTATGCGTATCACTTTACATATCGGGCCTTTCACGGTCACGATTATCGTAAAACGCAGAAACCGCCAC
>CATJWG010000022.1 GCA_949744165.1 uncultured Eubacteriales bacterium
ATCAGATTCCCTGAAGTTATATCCGCTTGAATCTTACGCTATTTGTCCAGTTCAGACAAAGCTCTTGCTTTTTTCCGTATTTGTGCGTTATAATTAAAAATACTAAACCTGAAAGCCGGAGCCGTTCCTGCGCAGGTTTAGTGTTTTTGTGAAAACAGAGAGGTGAAAGTTGTGATTAAAGACGGATTTATGTACATTGCTGCGCTGGTGTTCATCGCTGCCATGCTGGTAAATCTGCCGAAAATCTTTAAGGGGAAAAAAGCCGGTGCATTTTTCAAATTCGCACCGCCGATTGTGCTGATATACCTGGGACTTATGCTGCTGTGCACCGTACGTCTGTGGGACCTTGAGGCCACGGCTCCAGCCTACAACGCGATGAAAAACCCGCTTTTGTACGCTATGCTGTTTATCATGCTGCTGCGGTGCGACCTGCGCAAGATAATAAAGTTAGGGCCGAAAATGCTCATTGGCTTTTTCTCGGCTACTGTCTCCATCGCCATCGGCTTCGTGGTATCCTACGCGATTATGCACGGAGCGCTCGGCAAGGGCGCATGGCAGTCGCTCGGCGCGCTGTGCGGAAGCTGGATGGGCGGCGGCGGAAACATGCTGGCCATCCAAGCGGCGCTGCTCGTGGATGAGGGCGCCATGGCCTACGCGCTGGTTATGGATTCCATATGCGCGACGCTGTACGTGATGTTCCTGCTGTGGGTCATCGGCTTCCATGAGCGCTTCAACCGCTGGACCAAGGCCGACACAAGTGTAATTGACGAAGTTGGCGCAGCGCTTGAGGCGGAGGCCAAGGCCAACACAAAGCCGCTGACCTGGCAGAACATCGCCATTCTGCTCGGCGCAGGGCTGCTCGTGTCCGCGGTGTGCCAGAAGTTTGGCGGCGCTGTCGCCGGCACTCTGACCTTTTTCGACAAGGCGACATGGACGGTGCTGATAGTGACGCTGCTGGGCGTGTTGCTGGCAATGACGCCATTCGGCAAGCTCAAGGGTACGGAGGAAATTTCAAACGTGCTGCTGTACGTTGTCATAGCGCTTATCGCCTCGCGCGCGGACCTGGCCAGTATGGGCAACGCGCCGATGTGGCTGCTTACGGGTCTTATCATTCTGCTTATACATATCGCGTTCATGCTTGTGCTGGCAAAGGTGTTCAGGCTTGACATCTTCACATGCGCGGTGGCCTCACTGGCCAACATCGGCGGCACTGCCACGGCGCCCGTGCTCGCGGGCACCTACAGCAGCGCGCTTGTGCCAGTCGGCATAATCATGGCTCTGCTCGGCTTCGCAATAGGCACTGGCGGCGGACTTGTTGTGGCACAGATTATGAGCATTTTCGGGTAAGTTAACCGGATTCACATTTTACTTCAAAAAAGAGAGGATTGATTTGTATGCAGTACGAATTAAAGGGCGGCAACTTTCCTGTTGTCGTGTGCCAGCTTGACAGCGGGGAGAAGATGATTACGGAAAAGGGTTCCATGGTATGGATGAGCCCCAACATGGAGATGGAGACCTCCGGCGGCGGGCTTGGCAAAATGTTTTCCAAAGCTTTTTCCGGCGAGAGCATGTTCCAGAATATTTATACGGCCAATGGTCAGGGCATGATTGCCTTCGGCTCAAGCTTCCCCGGAAAAATCCTGCCCCTTGAGGTTGCGCCGGGCAGGGAGTACATTTTGCAGAAAACCGCATTTTTAGCTTCCGAGGCCGGTGTGCAGCTTTCCATTCACTTCAACAAAAAGGTCGGGGCCGGCTTTTTCGGAGGCGAGGGTTTCATCATGCAGAAGCTCTCCGGCAGCGGCATGGCCTTCGTCGAGGTTGACGGCGATATGGTGGAGTACACTCTCGGCCCCGGCGAGAAGATGATTATAGACACCGGAAACGTACTGGGCTTTGAGGGCGGTGTTTCCATTGATATTCAGCAGGTAAAG
>CATJWG010000023.1 GCA_949744165.1 uncultured Eubacteriales bacterium
AAATTGCCTGCTCCTCCAGATTCGACGGCAGCGCAATCCCCTCCTTCTGGGATTCTATCTTCTTCTGCGCCTCCTCTGCTGTTCTAACTCCCCACATCTGTTCAAACGTATGCATGTTGAACGGCATACTGTAGCTCCTGTCTCCGTTCTTTGCCGTCACACGATGGACATACGGTACGAAGCTGACATATTGATTTACAAAGTCCCATACACGTTTATTGTTCGTATGGAAGATATGCGCTCCGTATTTGTGCACCGTGATTCCGTCCACGTTCTCGCAATATACATTTCCCCCAACTTGGGGCCGCTGGTCTATTACAAGGCACTTCCTGCCCTTGTCCGCTGCCCGACGCGCGAACACTGCTCCATATAAGCCGCTGCCTACTATCAGGTAATCGTAATGGCTGTTGAGCGTTTGCCATATATCCTTTGCCTGCTGAATGCTTATATTCTTATCCAGAAACTTCTGGTACAGCCCACACACTATCTCCGTAGCTCCAAAGGCTATCTGTTCTCCCTTATGCAGCCAAAGAACCTTGCTGCACATCTCCCGTACCTGGGCTATGGAGTGAGAGACAAGGATAGTCGTCGCTCCTCCGCCGATTATCTCCCGCATCTTCTCCTCGCTCTTTTTCCTGAACGCACCGTCGCCTACCGACAGCACCTCGTCTAAAATGAGTATATCCGGCTGCACAAGCGACGCTATTGCAAACGCAAGCCGAGATTTCATGCCCGACGACAGCTGCTTGAACGGACGGTTCTGGAACTCCTTCAATTCCGCGAACTCTATAATCTGCTCATACGTTTCGTCCATGAACCTGCGGGTATAGCCCAGCATTGCCCCGCGCAGATACGTATTCTCACGAACGGTCAACTCTCCGTCAAAGCCCGAGGCAAGCTCCAAAAGCGCCGCTATGCTTCCCTTCCGCTTCACTCTTCCCTCCGTAGGCTCCATTATTCCCGAGATTGCCTTCAGCAGTGTGGACTTGCCTGCACCGTTGGTCCCGATTATACCCAGCATATCCCCTTTTTCAAGCTTGAAGCTTATATGCCGGTCTGCCCAGAATTCGCTGATACGGTAGTTATGCTTCACCTTTCGCATTACGTATTCCTTCAGCCCGATATCCTTGAAGTCTCCCGTCATGTACCGGATGGACACATTCTCTACTTCCAATATACTCATAGCGTCCTCCTTTACACATAGTACAGAAACCTTGTATTGTACTTCTTGTACATCCAGCAGCCAAGGCCCAATACTACCAGCACATCCCCAGCCATAAGCAGGTGGAACCACACCGTCGGGATTGTCGCTTCTATTACTATCTTACGGAAGTACCGGATGAACAAATAAATCGGGTTTAACAGAAACAGGCACTGAACCTTATAGCTGTAGTGCTCGATTGTGTAGAAGATGGCCGACATGTACATCAGCAGCTGCGTAAATACCGACCACAGGTACTGGATATCTCGGAAAAACACGAACAGCGCGGAGAGTATCAGCCCTACGCCGATGTTGAACAGCAGCAGTAATGCGATTGGGTACACCAGCAGTATGCATTTCCATGTAAACGTTATATTATCCAGCACACAGAAAAGGAAAAACACCACCAGGGTCAGGCCAAAGTTTATTAATGCCTGTACATTTTTCGACAGCAGAAACAGATACTTAGGTACGTTTACCTTTGTGAAGATTCCCGCGTTACCCATCAGCGAGGTCATCCCCTGCGAGCTTGACTCGCTGAAATATGAAAACACCAGGTTCCCGCAAAACAGGTACGTTGTATAATGCTCCATATTGCGGCCGAAAAACTGCGTGAATACCAGCTTCATCACCAGCAGCATCAGCAGCGGCGAAAGAACGCTCCACGCCATGCCTAACACTGTCCGCTTGTACTTCTTCTTGAAGTCCCGCTTCACCAGCTCCTCGAACAGAAATTCGTGCCGCTTTAGTTTGCCAAATATAAAAAAATACATATACTGCCCCTACAGGCGTTCACAGCAAGTTACCATAGCACGCTCTAACGCCTGATCCAT
>CATJWG010000024.1 GCA_949744165.1 uncultured Eubacteriales bacterium
ACCTCGCTGAAAACGGAAACAGCAATACATTCGTGTATAACAATCTGTGGGTTGTTAAGAAGAGCGCATATAAACCTGTGCTCGCTGTGCAGTGGGCACAGGTTTAAAATTTTTATGCGTTCAAGCCGGCTGTGAAGCCCTCTCTGATAGCCTGAAGCGCCTGACGCGCCTTGAGCGCGTCGCCGACGACAACGGTTTCGATGCCGAGCTCGCGGACCTTTTTCTCAAGCGGGTTGTAGGCTCTCGTGCCAATCGCGAGCACGATAGTGTCGCAGCGCAGAAGCGTTACCTGACCATCCTTTTCCACCAGCGCGCCCTCCTCGGTGGCTCCGGCAATCTTTGCGCCGTATATCGTGTCAACAAACAGACGCTTGTGCAGGGCTTTTACGTCGTCGCGTATGCCGGCCTCCAGCTCCTTGCCGATAACGTCGTACTTGCTAAGCAGCGTGACCTTGGTTTTGCACTGCATTACCCGGAATGCGGCGGTCTCCACGCCCACGGTGCCGGCTCCGGCGACAACCACGCGCATACCTGCGTCGGCCTTGCCGACAAGCACGTCCTCGGCCTGTACCACGTTTGAGCCGTGGATGCCGGGAAGCTCGGGGCAGAAGGGTCTGGCACCCGTGGCGATGATGACCTTGTCCGGTTTGGCCTGCTGTATCATTTCAACGGTCAGCCCGGTATTGAGATGCAGTCGGATGTTCGGATACTTTTGGATTTCGCGGTAGAGCCAGGCGGTATAGTCTCCGTAATCGCCCTTGTAGGGAGGATAGGCAGCGGAGATAAACTGCCCGCCGACGGTGTCCTTGGTCTCATAGAGGTCAACCTCGTGGCCCTTTATGGCTGCGGCGCGGGCAGCCTCCATGCCGGCAACGCCGGCTCCGGCGACGATTACCTTCTTTTTCACGGGGGCGGGAGAGTAGTCATACTCGAACTCGTGGCCCAGCTCGGGGTTTATCATGCAGTTGAGGGGCACGCCCTGATAGGTAGAGGCGGTGCAGCCCTGAAGACAGCCGACGCAGTGGCGAATGTCGTTGCAGCGGCCCTGGCGGGCCTTCTCCGGCCAGTGGGGGTCGCTGAGGGACTCGCGGGCCATGCCGATGAAGTCGGCCTTGCCGGAGGCGAGTATGTCCTCGGCCATATACGGCTCGGTTATGCGGCCCACGGTTATAACGGGTATCTTCAGGAACTTTTTGACCTCCTCGGCAAAATCCATTACCCAGCCGTGGTGCTGGTAGTGGGAGGCCACGGTGCCCAGGGAGGAGACGACGCCGTACATGCCGGTGGACAGGTGGACTGCGTCCACGCCCCATTCCTCCAGATCGAGGAGAATCTGACGGGTCTCGTGGAATTTGCGTCCGCCCTCGGTGTTTTCCTCGGCGGAGATACGCACGATTATGGGGAAATCAGGTCCCACAGCCTGGCGGCAGGCGTCGTAAATTTCATGCAGGAAGCGCTGGCGGTTGAGATAGCTGCCGCCGTACTCGTCCAGACGGTGGTTGCAATTGGGGGAGAGAAACTCGTGTATCAGGTAGCCGTGGGCGGCGTGAATTTCAATGCCGTCAAAGCCGGCCTTTTTCGCGTTTCCGGCGGTGTTGCCGAACTGGGCAATTATCTCCCTGACTTCCTCGGTTTTCAGCTCACGGGGAGTCTCCTTGTTCCACGCATCGGCAATGGGGGAGCAGGACACAGGCTGCTTTCCTCCGTTTACATGGTGCGTAGCTTGGCGGCCAGCATGGTAAATCTGACAGAACACCTTGGCCGGATACTGGTGAATAACGTCAGTGAAGTGCTTGTGACTGGGAATCTGCTCCTCGCTCCACAGTCCGCAGATGTGGGGATAGCCGCCGGCGTTGGGATTGATGCGGTAGTCCTCGGTGATGATAAGCCCCCAGCCACCCTTGGCCTTCTCTTCGTGATAGCGTATGTACTGCTCAGAGGCCAGACCGTTGTCGGGGCACATGTTGGTCACCATTGCGGGCACAACGGTACGGTTGGGTATCTCGCAGGAACCTATCTTCATAGGGCTGAAAAGGGTTTTAAGCTCCATTGCAGTTTTCCTCCAGTCAGTCATCGGTAATCGCGTAG
>CATJWG010000025.1 GCA_949744165.1 uncultured Eubacteriales bacterium
AGGACGGGTCGCCGTGGCGCTTGGACATCTTGTTGTGCGCGTCGCGCATGACCGGCGAGCAGTGGACATACTTCGGAATCTCCCAGCCGAAGCCCTCGTACAGCAGATTGTACTTTGGCGTGGAGGAAAGATACTCGCTGCCGCGCACAACGTGTGTAATGCCCATCATATGGTCGTCAATCACGTTGGCAAAGTTATAGGTCGGCAACCCGTCGCGCTTAATGAGCACCTGGTCGTCCAGCGTGGAGTTTTCAACAGTTATCTCGCCGTAAATCTCGTCGTGGAAAGTGGTGCTGCCCTCATGGGGAATACGCTGGCGTATGACATACGGCCTTCCCTTGTCCAGCATTGCCTGCACCCTATCCTCCGTAAGGCTGCGGCAGGGGTCGTCGGCGCGCCCGAAATCGCCGGAGTCCTCCTCCGACTGCGTCTTCTCACAAAAGCAATAGTAGGCGTGGCCGCGCTCAACCAGCCACTCGGCGTACTTTTTGTAGAACCCGCGCCGCTCCGTCTGCACATAGGGCGCCACGGGACCGCCTATGTCGGGCCCCTCGTCATGCTCAAGACCGCACTGGCTAAGGGTATTGTAAATGACGTCCACCGCGCCTTCAACCAGACGCCCCTGGTCGGTATCCTCAATGCGCAGTATAAAGTCTCCCTTCGCGTGCCTGGCAATCAAATACGTATACAGCGCCGTGCGCAGATTGCCCACATGCATGTATCCTGTCGGCGACGGGGCAAAGCGGGTGCGCACCCTCCCATGCGGGATGCGCGACTCCATCTCCTCAATCCATTTCATATCAGACATTTATTTTGTCCCCCCTGAGAGTATTATGCAAATTTGATGTACAGATGTATATTATTTTAATTCAGGCTAATTGTCAATTACTAATTGTAAAATCGCGAACCTTATGCTAAAATATGTTTTCAGGCAATTTTACGAATAATCTGCACCGGTTTATTTGAAATCGATTTTGAATAAAGGAAGATAACACATGGAAAACATGGAAAAAAGAAAAGTAATGCTCTCGGGCATTCAGCCCTCGGGAGATTTGCACTTGGGCAATTACCTCGGCGCAGTGAAAAACTGGGCAGCGAGAGCGGAGGAGTTTGACTGCTACTATTTCATGGCGGACATGCACACCATAACCGTACGCCAGACGCCCGCAGACCTGCGCCGGCGTACGCTTGAGCAGCTCGCGCAGTACATTGCCTGCGGTCTTGACCCTGAGAAAAACACGCTTTTCATACAAAGCCATGTCCCCGAGCACGCTCAGCTCGGCTGGGTGCTCAACTGCTACACCATGTTCGGCGAGCTTAGCCGCATGACGCAGTTCAAGGACAAGTCCGCAAAGCACAAGGACAACATAAACGGCGGACTATTCACCTATCCCGCGCTCATGGCCGCGGACATATTGCTCTATCATCCGGAGTACATCCCCGTCGGCGAGGACCAGAAGCAGCACTGCGAGCTCACGCGCGACGTGGCCATACGCTTCAACAACATCTACGGCAACGTGTTCACCGTTCCCGAGCCCTACATCCCCAAGGTGGGCGCGCGGATAATGAGCCTGAGCAATCCCACGTCAAAGATGAGCAAGTCCGACCCCAACGGCTGTGTGTTCCTGCTGGAGAAACCGGAGGACATAATGCGCAAGTTCAAGCGTGCCGTAACAGATTCCGACACAGAAAACTGCGTGCGCTACGCTCCCGCGGAAAAGCCCGGCGTGTCCAACCTAATGGGAATATATTCCTCCGTCACCGGAAAGAGCTATGCCGATATTGAAAGCGAGTTCGTCGGGCGCGGCTACGGCGAGTTCAAGCCCGCCGTCGGCGAGGCGGTTGTCGAGGCCCTGCGCCCGATACGTGAGGAGTCCCAACGCATAATAGCCGACAAGGCATATCTTCAGGACGTATACCGCTCCGGCGCGGAAAAGGCCGGGCGCATTGCATCGCGCACTCTGCGCAAGGTATACAAAAAGATAGGCTTTGTTGAAAGATAAGGAACGGGAGAGACAGGTTTTATGTTTCCTGATATGCATCTCTGGCTGAAAATTCTTCTGGCGCTCGTCACGGCTTTCGTCATTGCGCTGGCGGCCACTCCGATAGTAAA
>CATJWG010000026.1 GCA_949744165.1 uncultured Eubacteriales bacterium
CATATATTATACCATGTTTTTCCATTGATGTCGAGATACATAATAAACAGTCTGTATCCTAATCAGGCAGAAATAAAATTGCAGATGGACAAACAGAATATAGTGAAAATCTTGAGACAGCAGTAATTTTGGGCAAAAAATAACCCTATCTTACAAACATACTGCTACCAGTTGTTCATAAGATAGGGTTATTAACTTTGGTCCGAGTGACTGGATTTGAACCAGCGGCCTCTTGAACCCCATTCAAGCACGCTACCAACTGCGCTACACCCGGATATTTACCTTGCGCTTTATCAGCGCCCGATTATACTAACACATTATTTCGGAAAATGCAAGAGAAAATTTCAAAAAAATGCAGAAATTCTGCCGAAAGTTTTCACGCCGCCTCCGTTTTATGCGGAGACGGCGGTTTTTGAGGATCCATGTACTCAGGTAAGCTGAACTCCCCATATGAGGCATTTCCGTGTGCCGACAACAAGACGGTCCTTATATACCGCAGGACTGGCTTCCACGCCTCCCTGAAGATTGAATGTGTCGAGCAAATCACCAGTTTTGCCGTCGAGCATGTACAAGTTGTTGCCATAGGTGCAGTACACCACGTAGCCGGAACCGTCCTCGTTGTACACCAATACGGGGGAACTCCATGTATAATACGACTTATACTCCCAGACCACCTCACCGGTCTCGGTGTCGAGGCAGACAAGCTTTCCGTTATTATAGTTGTCTATTTTGGCAACCGTGACGTATATGTATCCCTCAAGGTCGTTTTGACCAAGCGCCACGGTGGACTGCACGCCGCCGGAGACTCCTGATTCAGTTGAGCAGGTATAGTCCGTCTGCCAGACTATCTCGCCGGTCTCTGCATCGATTTTCCATATCGGAACTGTAGCCGTGGTCCAGCTTCGCCACCCGTAGTGGAAGGAGGTGCTGATATATATATACGGGTGCCCATCCTCGATGGAGAGCACAGGTGAGCAGTTCGTGTCGTCAAGCGTATCCTGGACCCAATCGAGCGTGAGGGTGTTCAGGTCAAGACACATGAGGTTGCCGCCGTTGTCGGCCATTATGATGTGTCCGCGGAAGATAACCGCGCTGTCCTCCATTCCAACCCAGTAGGAGCTCAAACTTGTGCGCTGACCGTAGTAGTGCCATTTTACAACTCTGCCTGGGTCGATAGAGAGCGTGCCAGCCTGTTCGTCATAATCGGTGTTGAGCTTGATAATATAAAGTATTCCGTTCTCTCCGGGGTAGATAAGCTGATCTGTCTCCGCATCCACAAGCGCGGAGGAGTCAAAGTATGACAGTGTGCCGCGTAGAGAGAAGGGGTCGTTGTTGCCAAACTCATACATAATATCGAAATCAATCAGACTTATTATAAACGCGCGGGAGGTACCCTTGTCGCTGTCATAGCCGGCGCCGAGGTAAAGAATAGGATATCCGCGCGGGTCCAGAGCGCCGGAGCCCTTGAAGGTATAGCCCACAAACAGCTTGTCGCGCGTGGCCTTGCCGGTTTCAAGGTCGAGAAAGTAGACGTAGCCATCCATCGTTGCGTAGATGACCTCGACCAGCTCGTCGTCGGCCTTGGCCCAGTCGTACATGTTCATTATCGCCTTTGTTTCCTTCGGCCATTTGACTATGAGCGGCTGTCCAACCCAGCCGCTGCCGGTCCAGACCCCGTCGCCGTGCTGGAGCGTGCCGGTGGTGACGCTCCAGGGATTAGCGAACTTGAAGCTGCTCATATTTGCCAACCCGTAGGCAGCGCCGGAGCGGAAATTATCGCCGCGGAAAGTAATTATCCCGTCAACGTCGGTATAATCCCGGCCATAGCCGAAATCTATGGGCTCGGCGGCCTCGTAAACTTCGTCTTCGCCAAGCTCATTGCCGTCAACGGAGATGCCGACGGTTTTTATAAACTTTGCAGGGTCCGTCTCCTCCACAAAGTATGGATTAAACTCCAGAAGGGGCTCCGGCGTTGGCTCGGGAGTGGGCTCCGGTGTGGCGTCCGGTTGCTGCGGCAGGCCCTGAGTCACCGACGGAGATGCAGGCGGCACGGCGAGAGAGTTCTCATCCTGCGCAGGGACTACATTTTTATTTAGTATCACCAGTCTGCCCAGTAGCACA
>CATJWG010000027.1 GCA_949744165.1 uncultured Eubacteriales bacterium
CAAGCTTTTCCGGCCAAGAGCCCTGAAACAGCCGACGGCGCGCCGTGGGGTCGGCTATCACGAGCTGTGTGCCGGAGTCCGACGGCATAAAAAAGGCCAACTCATCCCGCTCGGACACCGTCCAGTTGGATGTACCTAAGTTCAGAGCCAGCACCGTGTGCTCTCCGCCGAGATCGGCGTGCAGGGTGTTGCTGAAATCGTTGTAAAACACCGCGCCGGACGCCGTGACAACGCGGCGCTTGGGAGTTCTTAAACTGAGAAGCATAAGCGCGCCTCCAAGCTGATAGTAGAAAGGACCCCCACACACGGTAAGGGTCCCCCTGAGAAGGAAAAATTAGTATTAATCTTTATTGCCGGTGCCGTCCTCCGCATTGCAAGAGGAGCAGGATTCACAGGAGCTGTGTAGACCCGACAACTCCTCCGCCCATTGGCGTTCGTCAGCCTCGGCCTCGGCTTTGGCCGCGTCGGCGGCCATTTTGTTGCGCATATCGCGGCGGAGCATCCATATATTCATGCTCTCGCCTACCGGAACCCCGGAGGCCTCGCTCTCAAAGCCGTGGCGCGCGAAAAGCTCAAGGGCCCTGTCGTTGCCCTCGGTGACGGCGCATACGGCCAGCACGCCCTTGAAAGCGAGTATCTCACCAAGAGCAAAATCGACCATAGCACCGGCCAAGCCCTCGCCCTGACGCTCTGGAACGACGCTGAGCATGGAAATCTCCCACGCCTCCTCGTCGATGCCGAGCTTGCGAAGCATCATAAAAGCGCACAGCCCGCCGTCGGCAAAGCCGCCGTAGAGTAATCCGGGTATGCCGGTGTCATTAGCGTACTCCGTCAGCCTGTCGGAGACAATTTTTATTTCCGGTATTACGGTCGAGCCGTCCTTTGCGGCCATGGAATTGAAGGCGTCAAATACTACTTTGGCGCAGGCGGGAATTTCCCTGACATCCATGCGCCGGCACTCAAGCGCTTGCTTTGACATAAAGAAAACCTCCTGTTAAGAGCGTTAAAACCTCGTGGAGTTCGCGGCGCAGAGCGAAGCGAATTTCCTCAGATAAGGGGCCCAAGGCCTCTTATCTGACTATAAGCTGATCCTGTGCGTAATGCGCCAGGTCGGCCACAGCCTCCTCGACGGCGACGCAGACCGCGGCGACGAGCTTACGGCTCTCCTCATCGGCCTTGGACTCAGCCAGCAGGGTGTCCAGAGTCTTTTTAAGCTGATAAGGGATGCGGTCGTATTCACTGCGGCAGTAAGAAAATGTATACTGTGCCATAGCTTTCTCCTTTCGGCATGATAGAATCTTTTAAAAAGCTTTTCAAGCTTTTTAAAAGATTCTTATGAGACGC
>CATJWG010000028.1 GCA_949744165.1 uncultured Eubacteriales bacterium
ATCAGGCGCTCTCGTAGTCCTTTGCCTTATTGGCGTTGTACTTGCGATTGTTCTCAATTACAAGTGTAACCTCAACATGGGCGTATCCGCGCTGGTTTTCGCGCTCATAATCGGAAATTTGTTTATGGGTATGCGCGTCAAGGAGGTCGTGGCTCTGTTCCCGACTTCAATCTACTTTCAGGTCATGTGCCTGTCCCTGTTCTTCGGCTGGGGAGTCGTCAACGGCACCATGGAGGCGGTTGCCAACCACGTCCTTTATGTCTGCCGCAACCGTCCGTGGCTCATCGGTATCGCAATGCTGGCCATCGGCCTGCTGCTTGGCATAATCGGCTGCACACCCCCTGCCGCTGGGGCCATCACCGCCGTGATGATTTTCAGCATAGCTGTCCCCGCAGGCATGAATCCGCTTTTAGGCGTCGCGAGCGCTTACGGCAACAACGCCGGCTCCTTCGTTCTCTGGGGCGCGTCCGGCGGCATCATCAGCGCAACTATAGCCGCAAACGGTTTTGAGGGCAACGCAGTGAGCCAGACCTGGGTCATCTTCGGACTGAGCGTGCTGCTGACGGTTGTCAACTTCTTCATATTCTTTTTCATCTATAAGGGATATAAGATGAACCCCATACCCGACATGCAAAAGCCGGAGCCCTTCACGTCAATCCAGAAGAAGAATCTTTACGTTATCGCGGTGGTCATCTTCTTCGCGGTGGTTCCCGGGGTTATCAATACATATGTCAAATCTCCGTTTACCAAGGCTCTTTCCGGCTTCTGCGACATGCAGGTGCTCTGCCTTATCGGCTTTATTGTCTGCGCGTTTATGAAGCTTGCCGACCAGAGAGCAGTCGTCAAGGCCGTGCCGTGGAACACACTGCTCCTGCTCGGCGGCGTATCCTGTCTTATGAGCGTCGCGACTCAGGCCGGTGCTGTGGACATAATCACGCAG
This sequence comes from uncultured Eubacteriales bacterium, assembly GCA_949744165.1. Taxonomy (GTDB): domain Bacteria; phylum Bacillota; class Clostridia; order Oscillospirales; family Oscillospiraceae; genus JAMPGF01. The sequence continues at coordinate 941 of CATJWG010000028.1, forward strand.
TGGCTCGCCGGCAGCATCCCCGCGGTCCTTCTGCCCATGTTCATGTGCCTCGTCGGCGGCTTCCTGAGTGCCTTTTCCGGCGGTATCACCGTTGTGTTTCCCATGGTCGCACCAATGGTTCCCGTGCTCGTAGAGGCAACCGGAGCCAATCCTGCACTGCTGTTCCTCGGCATCGTTGTCGGAGCTCACTTCACCTCCATGTCCCCATTCTCCACCGGAGGCGCTGTCTACATAGCCACCTGCCGCGACGAAGCCATGGCTAAGAAACTGGTTCCCGGACAGATTCTCGTCGCAGTAATTTCCCTGCTTGTCAGCATGGTTATCATGACTCTTATAGCTCTTTTCGTCTGATATGTCATCCGGTAAACTGATAAAAACGCTTTATGGAAAGGAATGCACAACATGAGTGAAAAAATACTGCTCTTTGCCGGAGACACGGCTCCGAAGCGTCCGGAAATGGACAGCATATTTGAAAAAACAGCGGATTACCTTCACAGCGCGGACCTCTTGTTCGGGCAGCTTGAAGCTGTGGTAACCGACAAGGGCGCTCCCGCCTGTCAGGCGCGCCTGCCCCTGCGAATCTATCCCTCCGCCGGTCCCTGCCTGAAGAAGGCCGGCTTCGACGTAATGTCCTTTGCCTCCAACCACACGCTTGACTGGGGCTTTGAGGGCTACTATGACACCATGCGTATCATGGCTGAGAGCGGAGTTGACATACTCGGCGCCGGCGACAACATTGACGAGGCGAGAAAACCGGTTATCAAGACTCTCGACGACGGCACCCGCGTGGGCTTTCTTGGATACTGCTCGATTCTCCCACAGGATTACTGGGCGCTTCCCGACCGCCCAGGCGCCAACCCCATGCGCGCACTGACCGCTTCCGTGGCCAACGAGCACGACCAGCCCGAAACTCCCCACACTCTCTATAGCTGGCCGCATCCGAAGGATTTGGAAAACATGATTGCGGACATTGAGGCTCTGCGCTCCCAGGTCGATATACTTGTCGTTTCCCAGCACTGGGGCATACACTTCACGCCCGCGGTGATAGCCCAGTATCAACGCTATGTCGGCCATTTCGCCATCGACCACGGCGCGGACCTCGTCGTGGGACACCACTCCCACATTCTCAAGGGCATAGAGGTGTATAAGGGCAAGGTGCTGGCCTACAGCCTTGCAAACTTTGCCACCGAGGGGCCCGCGGCTTACTTCGAGGGCAAGCGCGGACTTATCAACGACTCCCGGCACGGCGACATACGCAAGCTCAACGACGACTTCAAGAAAAATCCAAAGCGCACCATGCCCTATGACTCCTGCAAAACCATACTGCTTAAGGCGGTTGTG
>CATJWG010000029.1 GCA_949744165.1 uncultured Eubacteriales bacterium
TACATAAATCCGTCTTTAATCACAACGTTCACCTCTCTGTTTTTCACAAAAACACTAAACCTGCGCTGGAACGGTTCCGGCTTTCAGGTTTAGTGATTTTAATTATAACGCAAAAATATGGGAAAAAGCAAGAGCTTTGTCTTAACCGGGCAAAGAGCGCAAGATGCAGGAGGCTATAACGTCAGGGAATCTGAATAGCGGACAACGCTCTCCAAATCAAAAGAGCGCTGTCCTTCAAGCGCCGCCGCACCAATTCCCCCTCTAAACCATAGCGCCCAAGGGCAAAAAATGCGCAGCAACATATGCAACAAAAAAGCATCGAGGCCCCGGCGTTGTGCTGAAGCCCCGATATTTCACTCAATTTCCCGCTTGGAGAACAAAACCCCGTCCGTGCGCTGAACCAGCTCCCGCAAAATTGTCTTGTATTGCTTTATGCTCAGGGGGTCGGAAAGTGGAAGGGGCATAACCTTGTACTCAAAGCGCCTCATTTGATTATTCGGTAATAGTTTTCCTTCCTCGGCTTGGGAGCGGGTGCCTCCCCCGCGGCGTAGCCGAGGGCTATCGACGCCACGCCCACCAGCGTCTCGTCAAGGCCCCACTTTTTCAGCATGGCCTTGCCTTCGTCGGTTTTGAACATCTCGTTGGGCCGGTGTATCCAGCAGGAACCGAGACCAATGGCGTATGCGGCGTTGAGCATATTGGTGGTCACGGCTGCGCCGTTGAGCTCGGCGAAGCGGTCATCCGCGGCCAGCACGAGTATTATGGTCGGCGCTCCGTAGTACGGGTCGCCGCCGTTGCCCTGTATCTTCGCATTGAGCACAGATACAGCCTGCCGGTCCTCAGGCTTCTGCACGGCGATTACCACCGGCGTCTGCATTCCGCGGGCCGTGGGCGCATAGGTGCCGGCATTGAGCACGGTGATAAGCTCGTCGTCGGTTATCTGATCGCTTTTGAAAACGCGTATCGAACGGCGGGCGAGCAGAACGTCTATGGTCTCGTTTTTCATGTGTATTCCTCCTGCTTTATGTTTTTATAATTTGCCTTATTCGTCCAGAATATGCTGCACAGCGCTCCATTCGATGACGGGCACATTCTGCTGTATGGCTACGGAGGTCTGCTTTTTCTTGCTGCTGATTTTGACTATGTTTACTACAAGGCTGACCAGCGCGACGACGACGCCGATGGCCGCCACAGCGAGCGCAATTTGCAGGTTGTTGTCCACGCCCGAGAAGAAATAGCAGCCCGCGGCAAAGATTGCCGCGACAATCAAAGCGACTATCGGAACGCTGAACATGTCGTTTTTCATGGCGCTGACAGCCCAGGACTGCGGCTTATGGCAATGGGGGCAATCGTCCTTGAAGGACTTGCAATAGATTTGTTTTTCCTCAGCGTTGGAGCGCGCCTCTTTAACCTCGCGCACAAGGTTTGCGTGGGCCATTTCGCGCAGCTTTTCCTGCTTTTTTTCGTTAAGGTTTTTGAAGTTGCTGTTCATCTCCGCCTGTGCGGAAATGGTTGCCGTGAGCGGGCCGCTGTCCTGCATACACTGCTCGCAGCGGAAGGAATACGGCACGTCTATGCTCTCTGTTCTTTTGTGCTTGTAATAAGAAGCCATGATTATTTCCTCCCTTAATATTAGAGATATATTTTCTTCCGCCTCCGATTATAGCTCCGTATTGAAAAAAGTCAACATTACCCATATCCAAGCTTAAGAAAATTTAAGAACATATTCTGCCTGCTTTTTGGAAGGTCAAAAAATGTATTATAGGGCCTTTTTGGGGAAATACTACCGTGGAATCTTCCAAAAAGGGGGTTTTCACTGTGCAGAGCAAGGTAGAGATTTGCGGGGTGAATACCGCGCGGCTCCCCGTGCTGAAAAACGAGGAGACCGAGCAACTCCTGCGCCGCTCGCGGGAGGGTGACAAGGCCGCGCGCGAGCAGCTTATCGCCGGCAACCTGCGTCTGGTGCTGTCGGTGATACAGCGCTTCACGCGCAGGGGAGAGAATGTTGACGACCTGTTCCAGGTCGGATGCATAGGGCTTATCAAGGCCATAGACAACTTCGACCCAAAGCATGAGGTGAAGTTTTCAACCTACGGCGTACCGATGATAGCCGGAGAGATACGGCGCTATCTGCGCGACAACAGCGCGGTGCGGGTCTCGCGCAGTATGCGCGACACAGCGTATAAAATTTTGCAGGTGAAGGAGAAATTTACCTCCGAGCACGGGCGCGAGCCGGACGTGGATGAAATAGCCAAGATGCTGGACATCCCTCGGCGCGAGGTTGTGTTTGCCATGGACGCAATATGCGACCCAGTGTCGCTGTATGAACCCATCTACACCGACGGCGGCGAGAGCATCTGCGTCATGGACCAGGTTGGCGACACAAAA
>CATJWG010000030.1 GCA_949744165.1 uncultured Eubacteriales bacterium
GCGGAGAACGCAAAATATTATCAGTACCGCATGAAGGCGCTAAACGGCTTTCACGACTGGAATGACCGGCGAAGGCAGAGCAGGGATTATAAGTTTTTCCGTTGTCCGTCATGCAGGGCGATGCTGCGCGTACCGCGCGGCAAAGGGAAAATCCGTGTGACCTGCCGCAAGTGCGGGAATGCCTTTGAGAGAAAGACCTGATATGTTCGGATATATTATCGCAAGCCTGGACGCGCTCAGCGCCGAGCAGAAGGAACGCTACCGCGGTTGTTACTGTGGGCTGTGCCGCGCGCTCAAGCAGCGACACGGCAGTCTCAGCCGGCTGACGCTCAACTTCGACATGACGTTTCTTGTAATGCTCCTCAGTTCCATGTATGAGCCGCTGGAGAGCGCGTTGAAGAAGCGGTGTTTTATCCATCCTGTGAAGGAGCGCGAGAGCTGGAGCAGCCGCTTTACGGACTATGCCGCGGATATGAACGTGGCGCTGGCATACTATAACTGTATGGACGACTGGCAGGACGGCAGAAGCCTTACACGCCTTACCGAGGCGAAAATGCTCAGGAGCGGGTTTGAGCGCGCCGAGGAGATTTGGCCGCGACAGTGCGCGGAGATAAGCGCCTGCATTGAGGAGCTATCGGCCATAGAAAATGGTGGGGAAGACGACCCAGACGCTGCGGCGAACTGCTTTGGACGGCTCATGGGCGAGCTGTTCGTATATTATGAGGATTCCTGGGAGAAGCAGTTTCGCCTTTTCGGACAGGCGTTGGGCCGATTTATCTATATGATGGATGCCTGCGTTGACCTTGAAAGCGACGTGAAGCACAGGCGCTATAACCCTTTCATTGCCATGGGCGGGATGAATTTGACAGAGCAGGAAAAAAGGAGTATACTCACAATGCTCATTGGCGAGTGTGCCGTGGAGTTTGAAAAGCTGCCGCTGCTTCAGGATGTGGACATAATGCGCAGCATACTTTATAGCGGCGTTTGGATGCAGTACGAGCGCGCGATGAAGAAAAAGGGGGAGTCAGAAGATGATAAGTGATCCCTATAAGGTCCTTGGAGTCTCTCCCAGTGCAAGCGACGAGGAAATTAAGACAGCCTACCGTAGATTGGCGAAAAAACATCATCCAGACCACAACCCAGGTGACACGCGCGCTACGGAGAAAATGAACGAGATAAATGCCGCGTATGACCAGATAAAAAATCCTCAGCCACAGAACGATTATGGGGCTTATGGCGGAGCCGGAAGCTACAACGCCTACGGCGGCGCTTATCAGGGACAGCGTGAACAGGAGCGCAACGAGATAAAGGCCGCACGCAGCTATATTCGCAGCCGGCACTTTGCCGAGGCGATAAACGCCCTGTCAGGTGTTCCGCCGGTGGAGAGAAACGGAGAGTGGTACTATCTCAACGCAATAGCAAACTACAACATGGGCAACCGTGTTGCGGCGCTCAACCACGCTCAGCGGGCCTGCGGAATGGAGCCGGGGAATATGCTCTACCACCAGCTTCTTGAGCAGATACAGTCCGGAGCGCAGGCATATGAGACCTACGGAGACGGCTTCGGATTCCGGCGTGTAAATGTTGGAGGCGGAAATGTCTGTATGTCGCTGTGCCTGGCGAACCTGCTGTGCAATCTTTGCGGCGGCGGGATGTGGAGATTTTTGTGGTGCTGAAAATGTTCTAAAGTAAGGCCATACGGCCTCACTTTTTGGTGTAAAGAAACAGGAGTGTGGAAGAAATAGACAAATGGTTTACAGTAGATGAGCTTGACGGACGGACATATATTATAAGCGAGTACCGTCACTGGGAGGAGACGCATTGCTATCTTCTCAACGGAAGCGAGCGTAGCCTGCTCATTGACACGGGACTCGGCATTGAAAATATTTATGATGAGGTGTGCAGGCTCACGAACAAGCCCGTAGCGGCGGTGGCGACTCACATTCACTGGGACCATATTGGGGGACACAAATATTTCACAGAGCTTTATGTCCACATGAATGAGCTGGATTGGATAAAGGGGCATTTTCCATTGACTATTGAAACGGTCAGGGAAATGGTACTTGACCGCTGCGATATGCCCGAGGGCTTTGACATAAATAGCTATGAGCTGTTCCGCGGCGAGCCGTCGCGAGTACTGGACGACCGAGACGTAATTGACCTTGGCGGACGCAAGGTAGAGGTGCTTCATACTCCGGGCCACTCTCCGGGACATATGTGTTTTTGGGAAAAGGACAGAGGATATCTGTACACGGGGGACTTGGTTTATAAAGACATTCTTTTTGCCTATTATCCCTCGACAGACCCAGATGCATATCTCGAATCGCTGGAGAAAATAGTGGCTCTGCCCGTTAAAAGGGTGCCTCCCGCGCACCACTCGCTGGACATACAGACGGAGCTTATAAAACGTA
>CATJWG010000031.1 GCA_949744165.1 uncultured Eubacteriales bacterium
GCCGCCGCGCGTGGGCTGGGCATGAAGGGCGGTATGCTCGTAACCAATCCCATCCCCGAGCAGTACAGCATGGACAAGTCCGTCATTGACGCGGCAATAGACCGTGCCATAGCCGAGGCGAAAGAAAATGGCATCCACGGCAAGGAAACCACCCCCTTCCTGCTGGCAAAGGTAAAGGACCTCACCGGAGGCGACAGTCTCGACAGTAATATACAGCTCGTATACAATAACGCCGCACTCGCGGCCCAAACCGCCGCTGCACTCTGCAAATAAGCTTACGGCAATAAAGTGCTTCCCGTAAATGGGAAGCACTTTATTTTCACTATTGTCAACCATTTTTCATTCAACGGTTGACAATAGTGCCAGAACGTGGTATAAAATAAGACAGTAACCGCAAGGAGGCCGAAAAAAATGGACGAAACCAGAAAAGCAAAGAAAACACACTCGCTCAGTACCCTGGACATGGCGTATATCGCGCTCATGGCCGTGCTCATGGCGGTGTGCTCATGGATTTCAGTGCCGATGGAGATACCCTTTACCATGCAGACCTTCGCTCTGTTCTGTGCGCTTGGGCTGCTCGGCGGGCGGCGCGGTACGATAGCTGTTCTGGTGTACATCCTCATGGGCGCAATCGGCCTGCCGGTCTTTTCCGGCTTCGGCGGCGGTCTCGGCCGCCTGCTGGGCGTCACGGGCGGTTACATCATCGGCTTTCTGTTTACGTCTCTGACATATTGGCTGATAACCGCGGTTTTCGGAATGAAGCTGTGGAGCATGCTTGCCGGCCTTGTGCTCGGAACTCTGGCCTGCTACGCCTTCGGCACAGCCTGGTATGTGCTCATGTACGCCGCAGACTCTGGCGCTGTCGGCATCGCAGCGGCACTGATGAAGTGCGTCATACCCTTTATCATCCCCGACACAGTAAAGCTGACGCTGGCAATGCTGCTGGTAAAAATCCTGCCGCAGCACATAAAAATAGAAAAGTAACCCCCCTCCTGCATTCTTCAATCAGACTCACTCTATGGGTATCCACGCCTCAAAATAGCCCGTCAGCTTACCCTCCTCCATCACGCTGGCCAGAAGCACACCGTGGATAGGCGCGGTGAGCTGAGCGCCCATTTCGCACGCGTAATCGAGCGCATAGTCGAGCAGGGACGGTGCAAATCCGTCTCGGCCTCCGGCACTTTTGAACACCGTGTGTATGCTCCGGCGCGAGGGTACGGCAGTAATCGGTTCGCTTATCTCAAACTCAAGCTCGCGCACGTAGTCCATGTCCAGCGAGAAGCCCCAGCGGCATGCGTCCTCTCCGCTCTGCGCGCTTATCTCAAAGCAGCGTCGGTTAAACGGCATCGCTGCCAACCACTGCCGGGCCAGCCGCTCGGTCTGCGGTGTGCTGAAATACTCCTGTCCCTTGCGGTTCATGAAGCGGACAAACTCAGGACTGTCCTCTACACGGCAGCGGTAGAGCAGCTCGACCGTTTTTTGCAGGTCGCGCCTATAGCGCTCCGAGCGCAGAAGCAGCAGCTCACAACGTTTTATTGTCCGGCGCAGCTCGTCCTCCTTGTCAAGAAACAGTTCGCCGAGCTCGTGCGTGCTGGGTATCTTCACCATGTCGGCTATCTGCTCTATGGAAAAGCCGAAATTTTTAAACCACAGGCAGTCCACCAGAAAGTTGATGTCCCAGCTGTCGTAATAGCGGTAGTCGTTGTTACTGTTTTTCTCCGGCGTGACAACGCCCTTCTTTTCATAGTACCTGAGCAGGTCTGTGGATATGCCGAGTATGCGGGCCACCTCGCCGATTTTGTATTTCACGCCTTGCTCCCTCCCAAATCTGCCTTGGCAAATTCCCCTGTGTCTTTCTCTCGCGGTATTTATGGCTCTATTATACTGTTTTTTTGCCAATTTGCAAGCTTTCCCCTTGACCTTGGAATTATTCCAAGGTTTAGAATAAAGATAGTTAATACTAAATATACATCAGGAGGTTTTTTGCAATGGCATACATGCCCCTTAACAAGAACGAGCTCTATCTCGAAACCGAAAAGATGGTCAAGATTTGGGACCTGAGCCAGCCCTGGGGCTGGGACACCCCTCTGTGGCCCTTCCCTGGCGCCCGCTCTGACCTGAACTTCCCCCGCGGACAGTATCTTGAGCGTTTCCACAAGCGCACCAACACCTACACCGGCACTCTGCACGCCGCTACCCACTGCGACGCTCCCAACCACACCCTCCATGAGGAAGAGGTTGACCGCGCACGTTACGGCTACACCCTGGCTGAGCTGCCACTTGAGCACTGCATCGGCTCCGGCGTCATCGTTGACCTGACCTGGATGTACGACGAGTTCGAGGCCGCCTTCAACAAGGCCGGCGGAGACCCCGCGAAGATGGGCGAGTTCGCCGAGGTTCCCGGCAAGAAGGGCGCCATCTGGCATATCATCACCCCCGAGGACGTTCAGAAGGCTCTGGACAAGGACGGCCTTGAGATCCGCCCCAACGACTGGGTCGTGCTCAACAC
>CATJWG010000032.1 GCA_949744165.1 uncultured Eubacteriales bacterium
AATTAGAACTACTTCCCGCAAGACACGCGTAGGCAAGGTCGTATCCGACAAGATGGACAAGACCGTCGTCGTCACCGTGGAGGACCGCGTGGCACACCCTGTCTATAAGAAGATAATCAAGAGGACCTACCGCCTCAAGGCGCACGACGAGATGAACGAGTGCGGCGTGGGCGACGTGGTCAAGGTGATGGAGACCCGCCCGCTGTCCAAAGACAAGAGATGGCGCGTTGTTGAAATCGTAGAAAAGGCAAAGTAAGGAGGCGCCAAAATGATACAGGAGGAAACCTATCTGAAGGTCGCCGACAATACCGGCGCCAAGGAACTGAAAACCATCCGCGTTCTGGGCGGCAGCAAGCGCAAGTACGGCAACATCGGCGATGTTATCGTCGCGTCCGTGCGCAAGGCGGCTCCCGGCGGACAGCTCAAGAAGGGCGAGGTCGTCAAGGCTGTTATCGTGCGCTCCTGCCGCGGCGTGCGCCGCGCGGACGGCACCTACGTCCGCTTTGACGAGAACGCCGCCGTGGTTATAAGGGAAGACAAGACCCCCCGCGGAACACGTATTTTCGGGCCCGTCGCCCGCGAGCTTCGTGACAAGGACTATATGAAGATCCTGTCCCTGGCTCCCGAAGTAATTTGATGGAGGGCGCGAAGCATGAATATAAGAAAAGACGATAAAGTTGTGGTCCTGTCCGGTAAGGACAAGGGCAAGGAAGGCAAGGTCCTCTCCGCCGACCCGAAAGCAGGAAAGGTCATTGTCGAGGGTGTGAACGTCGCCTCCAAGCACGTTAAGCCCAAAAAGCAGGGAGACCAGGGCGGCATCATCAAGATGGAAACTCCCATCTATACCTGCAAGGTTATGGTGGTTTGCCCGAAGTGCGGCAAGCCCACTCGCGTGGCACATAAGCTCAACGCCGGCAAGTCCGTGCGTGTGTGCAAAAAGTGCGGCGCAGATCTGTGAGAGAGGAGAGTAGACCGACATGACAAGAATGAAGAAAAAGTACCTTGAGGAAGTCGCTCCCGCTCTGATGGAGAAGTTCCAGTACAAAAGCGCAATGCAGATTCCGAAGATTGACAAGATAGTTGTCTCCGTCGGCTGCGGCGACTGCAAGGATAATAACAAGGCCCTTGACGCCGTTATCAAGGACATCACCGCGATAACGGGCCAGAAGGCCGTGGCAACTGCCGCAAAGAAGTCCGTAGCTAACTTTAAGCTGCGCGAGGGAATGAAAGTCGGCGTGAAGGTCACTCTGCGCCAGGACCGCATGTGGGAGTTCCTGGACCGTCTGCTCAACGTGGCTCTGCCCCGTGTGCGCGACTTCCGCGGAATATCTGCCGACGCCTTTGACGGCCGCGGAAATTACAGCCTCGGCATAAAGGAGCAGATTATTTTTCCCGAGATTGACTATGATAAGATTGAGAAGCTGCGCGGCATGAACATCGCAATCACCACCACCGCCAAGACCGACGAGGAAGCACGCGAGCTGCTCAGGCTCATGGGCGCTCCGTTCGTAATCAACGCTTAAGGGAGGAGGAAATAGGCAATGGCAAAGACTTCAATGAAAATAAAGCAGCAGCGCCCGGCTAAGTTCTCCACCCGCAAGTACAACCGCTGCAAAATCTGCGGCCGTCCTCACGCTTACCTGCGCAACTACGGTATCTGCCGTATCTGCTTCCGCGAGCTGGCGTACAAGGGAGAAATCCCCGGCGTGCGCAAGGCTTCCTGGTAAGAGAAGGAAATGTTGTGACCCGGCGGCAGCAAAGCGGACCAACCGCTTCCGCTCACCGCCGGCTCGCATAAATTGTCCCAGCAGCGCAACGAGCTGCGGAACCGAAAGCGGCAAAGAGACAGCCCACGAAGGGGTGTGAATCCTGCTTCCGCAAAAAACGTCATCGTGCCCCCGTAAAAAACGACAACCCCCGCAGCAGGTGCGCTTTAAAGCTTTTTGGCGCTTTTTCGAGAAAAAGCGCCGGGGATGACGAAAGGCCGAGGGGAATCACGAATTCACTCGGAACCTCGCCGCCCGAACCGCAAAAGCGGTAACTCTAAATCAGGAGGAATAAACAATGCAAATCACAGACCCCATCGCCGATATGCTGACCAGAATCCGCAATGCCGGAACCGCGAAGCATGAGACAGTGGACATTCCCGCGTCGAAGATAAAGAAAGCCATAGCGGAGATATTGCTCGAAGAGGGCTACATCAAGGGCTTCCAGCTCATTGATGACGGTACTCAGGGTGTTATCCGCGTGACTTTGAAGTATCTTCAGGGCAAGGAGAAGGCAATTCAGGGCCTTCGCCGTGTCAGTAAGCCCGGCCTTCGCGTTTACGCCGGCGCAGACGAGCTGCCCCGTGTCCTTAAGGGACTGGGCATCGCCATCATCTCCACTTCCAAGGGCATCATGACCGACAAGAAGGCCCGCGAGGCTCATGTCGGCGGCGAAGTCCTGGCATTTGTGTGGTAAGGAGGGTACTGAAGATATGTCAAGAATCGGTAGAGCTCCCATTGCCATTCCCGCAGGAGTGGA
>CATJWG010000033.1 GCA_949744165.1 uncultured Eubacteriales bacterium
CATGACTATCAGCGATAGCACCACCGCCAGCGCCACGTACTGCGGCAGCTCCCGGTCAACCAGGTCCTTGGTGTCCTTTATCACCACCGAGAAGCCGGCCAAAAAGCGCTTTTCGTTGCGCAGCTTCCGGGCCTGGCTTATCGCCTCCATGGTTTCCATGGACGCGCCGGCGTTTTCGTACTGCACTATCATCATCGTGCCCCTGTCTGAGAAGAACACATCGCGCAGCTCATCCGGTAGGAAATCCTGCGGTATCTGTATACCCGTCAGGCTCGACACCCACAGGGCCTTATTTACTCCGGGCACCTTTTCAATCTCCTCGCGCAGCGAGTTTGTGTACTCCGGCGGCATATCCTCAACTATCAGCATTGTCGTCGCCGCCATCCGGAAGGGCTCCTCGAGCAGGCGCTCTCCCTTTGAGGAGTCCAGATCCGACGGAAGATACGTCAGGATATCGTAATTTATCCTCGTTGCAGCCGAGCCTACCAAGCAGGCTATGAGCAGTATGGCAGCTACAGTCATAACCAGCTTCGGTTTTCTTGTCAGTCCATGTGCAACCTTTTCAATCAATGCTTCTCACCTCTAACAAATATTTTCCCATTCTTACAACACCCTGTACTCGGCCTCAATGTGTTCCTCCTCTGCGCTGGAGCGGCGCGGCACCTTTATGGTGTAAAGCCCCGCGAGCAGGTTTTCCACTCCGTCAATCGCCAGCGTCAGGCCCATCATGCGAACAAGCACCCGTCCACTCTCAAATGGACGCAGCAGCATCACAATTCCAAGGGCCGCCCCGCCCACCGACACTGCCAAAATCGACCACCACCGGCGCATCCCAAAGTGCCTGGCGTCAATCGAGGTCTGGAGCCGAAGTACGCTCTCGATGAGCACAAACACTCCCGCCAGCACCGGAAGCACCCCGATTATCCCCTTCGGATATGCAAGCAGCAGCACACCCAGCACAATCGTAAGCACGCCCAACGCCAGATCAAATTGAAAGGCCAGGCGGTACAGGTCATTTGAAAAATATCCGACAAGCTTTATCGTCCCGTAGAGCACCGCCACAATGCCGAGAATCAGGCATATCACCTTAAGCGACACGTCGGGCCAGACAAACAGGCACAGGCCCATTGTTATGATGGCGATTGAGACCGCGGCAAACACCGTCTTGAGGTATTTAACGGCTTTCATACCTTTTCCCTCCTCCTTTGTTTTCATGAGCACATAATAGCGCGCTCCGCACTGCGCCGCAACGGACAGAAAAAGCAGAATGTGCAAGTTTTTTACGTGTGGAAAAGATTGTATCAATTTTTCACACCGGCGCTAATTTGTCACCTTTATTCCGCTCGGAGTTGACAGTACAGGTGAAATAAGGTAAAATTTATCGGGTGAAAGGAGCCGGAGCCATGTCCAACGCTACCAAGCGCATACTTGCCATGTCACTGAAAAAGCTGCTGTCGGTCCGTACGCTCGACAGCATTACAATACAGGACCTTGTCGACGACGCCGAAGTCAGCCGCAAGACCTTTTACTATCACTTCCGCGATGTCTATGACCTTCTTGAATGGATACTTATAGACGAGGGCCGGCGACTTATCGAGGGCAACAACACCGCCGGCACTTGGCAACAGGCGTTACGAAATGTGTTTGTCTATTTTCATGATAATCAGGCCATCATCCTTAACACCTACAGAGCCCTGCACAAGGACGAATATTTAATTGAGGTGCACGTATCCCGCCTGCTCAGTCCGCTGCTCGAGCGCGTGTTTGACGAACAGCCGGACGCAGGGCGCGTGTCCGCGGAGGACCGGCAGTTTATTCTGGATTTGTACTCCTTCGGTCTGGTGGAGTTTTTCCTGCGCTGGGTCGGCAACGGCATGAAGCCGGACGGCGAGAAGCTCATGAGTCAGATCGAGCGTATCTTTACCGGCAGCATGGAAAATCTGATAAAAAAATGTGTATAAAGAAGTGGACGGCTCGGAAGAGCCGTCCCTTTATGAAAAAACGATTGATGCCCTTCTCAGCGCCGTCATGCCCGTTCCGCTGCTCGCCGGCTTCGGCAGTATCCGGCAGGAATCAGCGGCATTCACAATCAAACTATACTCTGTTGCACAGACAAGCTCTCAGGCCAATCCTGAGAGCTTGTCCGGGCCTGTGCATTACTCACCTTTTCTTTTGCATCGCGGTCCCCAGATATTCCCTCACGCCTCCTTCCAGCCCTTTACACGCCGGTAAAATGTGGACTCGCTTACTCCGCACAGCTCTGCGGCCTCGGTTAAGGTCAGCGTTTTGTTCTCCCATGCTGATACTATGAGCTCAAAATCCGCCGGAAGCGGCGTCGCGGGGCGTCCAAAGCGAACTCCACGGGCACGCGCCGCCGCGATTCCTTCCTCCTGACGCCGGCGTATACTCTCTCGCTCGCTCTGAGAGACGAAGGAGAGAATTTGCAGCACCAGGTCGGCAATAAACGTACCCATGAGGTCCTTACCCTCGCGCGTGTCCAGCAGCGGCATGTCTATCACGCAGATATCCACGCCTATTTCCTTTGTCA
>CATJWG010000034.1 GCA_949744165.1 uncultured Eubacteriales bacterium
GCCTGTCCGGCGCGGGCAAGACCACCATCGGCGGACTGTTTCATCAGCGTCTGAAGGCCACAAAGCCCAATGTGGTGCTCCTGGACGGGGACAAGATTCGTATTTCGTTCGGCGAGGATGTGGGCTACAGCCACGCAGAGCGCCTGCGCTGGGCAGGGCGTATCTTCCGAGTATGCAAGTTGCTGTCCAACCAAGGCGTTGATGTCGTTGTGTGTTCCATTGCCATGTACGAGAGTGTGCGGCGGTGGAACAGGGAAAATATTCAAAACTATAAGGAAATCTACATCAAGGTCAGAAAGGACACCCTGATGCAGTGCAATCAGAAGGGGCTGTATACGGCAGGAAAAAACGTGGTTGGTATTGACCTGTCCTTTGACGAGCCGCAGAAGCCGGATATTGTGCTCCCAAACGATGGCGAGAGCACCCCGCTGGAGCTAGTTGTACGGCTGGAGCGTAAATTGTACCCGAATATTGTGGAGAATCCCATGGATAACGTCGCCTACTGGGACCAATATTACAAAAATCGCGTGTGCTCGGAGGAGCCGTCGCCCTTCGCGCGATATGTGGCCACGCTGGTTGAACCCGGCAAACATATGGTGGAGCTGGGCTGCGGCAATGGGCGGGACGCGGTGTTTTTCGCCGGACAGGGCCTGTGTGTGACTGCGCTGGATATGTCTGGGGAGGCCATTGAGCAACTGAAAAGCAGAAACATTCCCAACGCGGAGTTTCAGCAGGGTGTCTTTGTAAATTCAGATGTTCACCAACCGGAAAGCTATGATTACGCCTACAGTCGGTTTACGGTTCATTCCATTAACCGCAGCCAAGAGCAGGTCCTGCTGGGAAATGTGTTCCGCGGTCTGCGGACCGGAGGCAAGCTGTTCATTGAGGTTCGAGGTGTCCACGACCCTCTGTTTGGAAAGGGCAGGCAGGTGGAGCACAACGCCTTTTTCTACGACAACCATTATCGCCGGTTTATTGTGCTGGAGGAGCTTACACAATCGCTGGAGCATCGGGTCTTTCGTGTGGAATACGCCCAGGAGCGCACCGGCTTTGCCCCATACGGTAACGATGATCCGCCAGTGATACGCATTGCAGCGGTCAAGCCGGAGGGGACGGTATGATGACAGCTCTTGCGGACTTACATACCCACACCACCGCCTCAGATGGGCAGTACACCCCCACGCAGGTAATTGAGCTGGCTAAAGCCGCTGGCATTCAGATGATTGCAATTACCGACCATGACACCATTGACGGAGTAACCGAGGCTGTGGAGGCAGGAAACACCGCAGGAATTCGGGTTGTTCACGGTGTAGAGTTGAGCGCGAAAGAGCACCATAATTTTCATCTTTTAGGTTACGGCTTTCGAGCGGGGGAGAACGCTCTGTCCCTCCTGTGCGGGCAACTGAGGGCAGGACGGGACGAGCGAAAATACAAAATCATAAATTTTCTACGACAGCAGGGAGCATATATATATCGGAGGTGGAGGAAATGGCCAGAGGAAAGGTTATCGCTCGACCGCACTTTGCCCAGACGCTGGTGAAGCGCGGCTATGCCAAAGACAACAGGGACGACTTTGAACGCTATCTGAACACGTCGGAGTTCCGCGAGAAGGTGACGAGGCTCAAGGCGGATGCCTGCACCTGCGTGGAGACCATCAGGGATGCGGGCGGTAAAGTGTCTTTGGCCCACCCCTATCAGATGGGATTGCCAGATGATGAGCTGGAAACGCTGGTGCGTCAGCTTAAGGACTGGGGGCTTGACGCAATCGAATGCTTCTATTCGAAATATACGCCGGCGCAGCGGAGATTCTATATTCATCTTGCTGGTAAGTATCACCGTCACCAGACGGGCGGCAGTGACTTTCATGGTGAAAGTGTTAAGCCGGATATCCGGCTTGCAAAACACGAATTGAATTTGGATTGGATGTGTTTTCGGCAAAATTAAAGTTGTGCAAAAGGGCTCCGATAAAAATTCACAGAACCTGGTTCAAACCGAATAATTATCCTTCTGGCTCTTTTGGGAGGATAGCAGGCTGGATGAGACATTGTAAACAACAAGGGATAATGCCTGCGCTCACGCGCATTGTTGACAATGTCTCACCATACTGCTGCTCTGGTCACTAAGAGGCCATAAGGATAGATCCGCATATTTATGCACTGTTCACACTTTGTTCATCTCGCGCCCTTTTGCTAACATTTTATTTTGCCATACACAGATTGGGTGTTATGCTAAGATATCCCCAAATACTGAAAGCGGTGCTTGGCATCTCAAAGACGAAATCTGTCCTGCTCATTGAGATCAGGCTCTGATATGGTCCTTTGTCTCAAAACACAAAGGACCATATTTTTGTGAAGAAGAAAACCACGGGCAATGCCCGTGGTTCCAAAAAGGCTATGCCTATGCGGAGAAAAATAAGAAAAGAATGTAAAAGAAGGGATACGGTTGAGTATAGGCATAAATTATAGACGTTAAGACCTAAAGAGAAATTAGATTGGAGAAAAGTCTCGACGAGACGAAAAGACTGCACCCCGCCGCCGATAAAATCGGCAGCAGGGCATATATGCAGTAGGAATAAAATTCGGGAGCCTTTAGGCTTTGCCAGTAAAAGCCCC
>CATJWG010000035.1 GCA_949744165.1 uncultured Eubacteriales bacterium
CTATACAAATATTTGCGACGGGGGACACAATATGGACAACAAATTTTTACCTGACGAGCAGAACATCGTATCCTTCTCACTCATGGGTCCGGAGAGCGGGGCTCCCTGCCGGGTTGACTCCAACGACGGCCGGATAACCCGCATCCGCCCGTACTTCTACGACAAGGAGTACACCGACAAATACTGCAATCCGTGGAAAATCGAGGCCCGCGGCAAAACCTTCCAGGCTCCCGACAGGGTGACAATCACTCCCTTCGGCCTTGGCTACAAGTCGCGCGTGTACTCGCCCAACCGCGTGCGCTATCCGCTCAAGCGCGTGGACTGGGACCCCGACGGCGAGCGCCACCCCGAAAACCGCGGCAGGAGCAAATACGTGCGCATCTCCTGGGACGAGGCCGCGGAAATTGTGGCTAAGGAGCTCAGGCGCCAGAAGGAGAAGTACGGCCCCGAGGCCGTGCTCTGCCAGGCTGACATGCACGGCGAGGGCAAAAATGTCGCCCCCTCACACGGCTGCCCGAACCGCCTTCTTTCCCTTATGGGCGGCTACACCCTGCAAATGCGCAACATGGACTCCTGGGAGGGTTGGTTCTGGGGCGCGAAGTACGTCTGGGGCTGCGAGCCCGTCGGGGAAATGGCCCCGCAGGCCAACCTCTATCCCGATATTGCCAAGCACTCGGACCTTCTGCTTTTCTGGGGCTGCGACCCCGAGGTCACTCCTCTTGGAGTGGTCTCCCACATGCCCAGCCGCCTGTGCTACTGGCTGACCGACTTAGGGATAAAATCCGTGTACATCTGCCCTGACCTCAACTACGGCGCGGCAGTCCATGCCGATAAATGGATTCCCATTCTCCCGAACACGGACGTAGCTCTGCAATTAGCTATTGCCTACATTTGGATAACCGAGGACCTTTACGACAAGGACTACATTGAAAAGCACGCTTTCGGCTTCGACAAATTCGTAGACTACGTACTCGGCCGCGAGGACGGCGTACCCAAAACTCCCGAGTGGGCCGCAGAGAAGTGCGGCGTAAAGGAGTGGACCATAAAGGCCCTTGCGCGCGACTGGGCCAAGAAGACCGCATCCATACTTCATGGCAACGGCGGGCCCTATATCCGCGGGCCCTATTCCTCTGAGCCAGCGCGGCTCGAGGTCATGCTGCTGGGTATGCGCGGCGTAGGTAAGCCCGGCGTACACCAGGCAAAGGTTATCGAGTGGAACCTCTGGAACCGCGACTATCCCATACCCTATCAGGGCCAGTTTGTTCCGAAGATAACCGCGATATGCGACGCCCTGCGCCCCGTGGACGGCGACGTGGAGCCCCACATAAACATGCGCCGATTCGAGCTCAACGACGCCCAAAAGGAGCGCGCGCCCGAGCTCATAGACCTGTTCAAAAAGCTGCCGGCTCCCCTGCAGTTCATCCCGCGCTGCAACGTGCACAAGGCAATAATCGACGGCCACGCCGAGTGGCGCGGACTTCAGTGTTTCTCCTCCAGCCAGCAGCCGGACGCGAACAACTACCGCCACCCCACCCAGCAATATCAGTTCCGCAAGATGCAGTATCCAAGGCCCGGCCTTTCCCGCGTGCACATGATATGGACCGACGCGCCCTGTCAGGTAACATGCTGGAACGACGGAAACCTCACTCAGAAGGCATTTCAGGACCCGTCGATTGAGTGCATCGTCGCCCAGCACCCCTGGCTTGAAAACGACTGCTATTTTGCCGATATAATCTTTCCTGTTGTCACCAAGCACGAGATGAACGACCTCGGCAACGACATGTCCAGCGGCGCGTTTACCTCCATTTACCTTGAGCGCCCCTGCTGCCCGCCCGTAGGCGAGAGCCTGAGCGATTTTGACGTGTGCGCCAAGGTCGCCGAGAAGCTGGGTCCGGAGTATTATGCCGCCTATACCGGCAACATGTCCGAGGAAGAGCGCGTGCGGTTTTTCTACAAGGCCACAGGCTGCGAGGACTACATGACATGGGACGAGTTCCAGCAGCGCAAGATTTTCGTCGTACCCTGCAAAACGCAGGAGGAGGTCGAAAAGATACCCGCCGGCCTGTACGATTTCTATAAGGACCCTGAGAATAACCCCCTGTCCACCCCAACCGGCAAGCTGGAATACTACTCCACGGAGATTGCCGAGTTCACGCCCGACGACCCCGAGCGCCCGCCGGTCCCCCACTGGATTGAAAGCAGTGAGTGCCACGACGAGCGTCTTTCTTCCGAACGCGCCAAAAAGTATCCCCTGCTGTGCATGTCCAACCATGGCCGCTGGCGTATGCACGCCCAGTGCGACGACATCGTCTGGAACCGCGAGGTCGAGACGATGAAGATTCGCGGCAAGGATGGCTACCAGTACGAGCCCTGCTGGATAAGCACGCACGAGGCCCAAAAGCGCGGCATAAAGCACGGCGACATCGTAAAGGTCTACAATGAGCGCGGTATCGTGCTGTGCGGAGCGTATGTCACCGAGCGGCTTATCGACCACACCTGTTATGTTGACCACGGCAGCCGCCTTGACCCCATCATCCCCGGCTGGCTCGACCGCGGCGGTGCGATAAACTGCATCACCCCCACCTCCACCACCTCCAAGAACGCCACCGGCATGGCCGTCAGCGGCTTTTTGTGCGAGGTTGAGAAGGTGACGGACGAGGAAATGGACGGCTGGAAGCGGGACTACCC
>CATJWG010000036.1 GCA_949744165.1 uncultured Eubacteriales bacterium
GAACGGGACTCCGGCTTGGTTGTGAGGTATTTACCGCCGTGGAGCTTGACTTGGCCAGAAAAGGAGTTTTTCACGCTGATACACAGCATGGGCCCTTTGAGCCGGATGTCCACATCAATGAACTTGTCCGCATTAACAGTGTCGTGCCGGCAGGCCTCCACGGCGTTGTCAAACAGGTTGCCGAGGAGAATGCACATGTCTGAGTCCTTTATGGTAAGGCGCTGCGGGACCATAATGCAAAGGTTTATTTTCACGCCCTCCTGCTTTATCTTGCCGAATCGGTCATTGAGCATGGAGCCTATCAGCACGTTGTTGCATTCGGTCACCGGCGTGACAAACTCGGCGTCCTGAATAAGCGTTTCGGAGTACTCCAGCGCCTCGCGGTATTTGCCCTGTGCGATTAGCCCGTGAATGGCGCGGTTGTGGCTTTTGATGTCGTGCCCCATGCGCTGAAGCTGCTTCTGGTGCTCGTTTGTTGAGAGGTAATAGCGCTCCTGCACGGAGATGAGCTGCTCGAGAGAGGCCGAGCGGTCAATAGCTCCGTGCATTTTTGCCGTTATGTTGGACATGGCATACAACGTAAGCGCCACGACGAGCAGCATGGCCGCGATGGTAATAGAGTAGACGGTAAAGTTACTGGGAAGCTCCGGCTTTTCACCCATGTAGAACAGAACCAGAATTATAATCAGCATGACAAGAGGACATAGCGTGAACAAGATCATGAAAAAAGCGGGACTGTCCTGTATGTTTTTCTTGCGCATGAGCTTGAAAAAACTTAGGAAGAGGGAGAAAATGACGCACAGCAGAAGCTGGGAGACGTAGTCCATGCGCAGGTTTTGAGGGTAAGTGCCCGGGATTGCGCCGGATAGGGCGTAGACCATGGTGGTTGAGATAATGGTCGCGGAATAGTTTATGGCTACAAAAATGAAAGGCACGAGCAGGCGTACCTCATACGGGTCGTCATAAAACAAAAGAGAGATGACGGTTATCAGCAGATAGCAGATAATCATCACGTAGTAAATCATAAAGTTATTGTATGCGTCGAAGACGGTCACGGCAATATAGACAGCCATGGCGGCTGTGTATTGCAGGTGGCTGCGGCTGTTGCGGTGAAGGAGCTGGCGAAAGGCGTACATGACCATGAGCCCCTCCGTGCAGCCGATGAACAGCAGCATCAGCGGGTCGTGCTGTGTGCCGAAAAGGGACATAAGCCTATCCATCATAGCCGCTACCCGCAAAATCGAGCATCGCCTCATACAGTCGGGCCGAGCGGTGCTTGCTGAGCGGTACCTCGTCCCCGTTCTGCATGAGCAGCGAGTTTTTGTATATGCTCTTTATCCGGCCGAGATTGACGACAAAGCTTTTGTGTACGCGCAGAAAGCGGTGGGGCTCCATGCGCTGCTCTATATCGCTTATCGAGCCGCGGAAAGTGTGCTCCGAGTCGAGCGTGCGCAGCCTTATCATATGCATGTTCGACTCAAAATACATTATGTCGGTATAGCGCACCTGATGTACGCCGGAGCTGTTGCTGACGATGAAATAGTTCGGCTTTTCCAGGCTGAGCTCTCTGTATATGCCAGCTATTTCCTTGATAAACACCTGCTTGTCCACGGGCTTGACGAGATAGCGCCAGGCGTCAACCTGGTAGCCTTCGAGCGCGTACTGCACCGTTGATGTGACGATAAGTATGGGCACATGCACATCGTATTTGCGTATTTCCCTGGCCGTGGATATGCCGTCGAGCGGGGTCATGAGCATATCCAGAACGATACAATGGAAGCGGCGGCCCTTATTGTAGGCCGCGGCCAGCTCCGCGCCTGAGCTGTAGGTTGCCACCTCCGCGTTGATGCCGCTCGGACGCAGCTCGGACAGATACGCGGTCATTGTGCTCAGATCATAGCTGTTGTCATCGCAGACTGCCACTGAAAACATGTGTATTCCCCCCCCTGATACTCCATGACCCTTTGCATATATGCTTATACAGACACAGTATATCGTGATGTGATTGACAAGTCAATCTTCTCCTGACCGATTATGTGTCGGTTTTTCCCGATTGTGACAAAACTATGTACTTTTTGCGAAAACATTGTAAATTATGTTGCAAGGAACTTAGGTTTCGCCAAACAAATTTTAGGAGGGTTCACTAATGGCAAAAAAGAAAGGCGGGAAGGGCGGCATGAGTCAGATGGATATGCTCCTCGGACTTGTATGCGCTATATTCTTTCTTGACACTATCCCATCCGTGGCGACAATGGGCTGGGCGTCAATTACATGGATTATTATTGTGGGCGTGCTGTTCTTTTTCACCGGCTCTCTGGCCTGCGCCGAGCTCGGCGCAGCTTACCCGGACGACGGCGGCTTTGCCGGTTGGGCGGCCAGAGCCTTCGGGCCGAAGATGGGCGCTCGCATAGGCTACATCTACTGGGCATGCAACGCGGTGTGGCTGTCGTCAAACGCCACGCTGTTCGTGCAGGTGTTTCAGGCCACCTTCGGCGTTGAGCTCGGAGCCGTGGGCGCGACGGTGCTCAACCTCGTGGTTGTGTACGCAATGCTCGCCATACTGCTTCTGCCAAGCAAGAGCTCCACGTTTATGTACAACTACGGCGCCATCGTAAAGATAATCATCGGCGTGTTCCTCATCATTGCCGGCGTTATCTGCTTCACCAGAGGCGGCGGCGCGACGGCAAACCCCTTCTCCGCAAAGGAAATGATACCCACCCTCGGCGC
>CATJWG010000037.1 GCA_949744165.1 uncultured Eubacteriales bacterium
GCATAAATTGGCGTATCAGGTGAGGTGATTCGATGTCGGAGGTTTTGTCACAAAGTCAAATAGACGCACTGTTAAGCTCCATGCGCAGCGGTGACAACGTGGAACAGGCGGAGGACAAACAGCCGGAAAAGAAGTACAGGAAATATGACTTCACCACGCCCCGTAAGTTTACCAAGGACCGAATCAAGATGCTCAACGGCATCTTTGAAAACTACACGCGTGTTGTCAGCTCGCGTCTTAACGCTCAGCTGCGCACTGCCTGCGAGGTCGAGGTGGAGAGTATTGAGGAACAGAAGTTCTACGAGTTCAACAATGCTCTGACGGAGGGCGACGTGCTGGCTATGGTAAATGTGACAATTCAGTCGCGCGAGCCAGGAGGAGCGGTAATGGAGGGGCCGGATCCAGTAATGGTATACCTGTCAACCTCCACGGCTTTGGGAATGATGGATCGCCTTATGGGCGGCGACGGTGAAATTGACCGTGGAATTGCCAGCGATTATGTGTACACAAACCTTGAGCTTCAGCTCTATGAGCATCTCATAAAGGACATAATTGGCCTCATGGGTGCAAGCTGGGAAAATTACGCTCCAGTATCCTTTGAGTATGAACGCACGGAGGTCAACCCGACCCTGGTCCAGCTTTTGAATCTGGATGAGACGGTTGTGCTGGTGGACATGAAGATGCAGTTCAGCAACTCGGAGGGGCGGATGAGCGTCGTGCTGCCGAGCAGCGTGCTTACCAGCGTGTTTGGCGAGGTAAACCGCGAGAGCATGGGCCGAAAGGTTGCCAGCGAGGACCATTCCGAGGAGATATTCGACAACCTGCGTGATTCTAACCTTGAAATAATAGCCCAGCTCGGCGAAACCAGTCTGACGCTGAGCGATGTGTATCATTTAAGTGTGGGCGACGTTGTGGACCTGGGCCGGCCGAAGGATTCGCCGGTGTTCCTGCAGATAGGCGGGTACCAGTGGTTTACAGGACGTATCGGCACACACAAGAAAAACATGG
This sequence comes from uncultured Eubacteriales bacterium, assembly GCA_949744165.1. Lineage (GTDB taxonomy): Bacteria > Bacillota > Clostridia > Oscillospirales > Oscillospiraceae > JAMPGF01. The sequence continues at coordinate 1,009 of CATJWG010000037.1, forward strand.
CCATCAAGATAGACGAAGTATGCTATTCGGCCGAGCAAAGGAGCGAGTAAAATGGGAAATGAATTGTTCAGCCCAATGGCTTTGGACGCCTTGGGCGAAATGATGAACATCAGCCTTGGCTCCTCGGCCACCGCTGTGTCAAATATGCTCGACAGACGAGTGGACATTACCACGCCTAAGGTCGAGGTTGTCAAGACCGCTGACTTTTCTCTCGGCAAGATGGAGCCGGCAATGGGCGTGGAGATAAAGTATGTCGAGGGTCTTGACGGCAGCAATATAATGCTGCTGAAGAAAAGCGATATAAAAGTCATAGTGGACATCCTCATGGGGACCGAGACTAATGAAGAGGAATTTGAACTCAACGAGATGACAATCAGCTGCGTATGCGAGCTGATGAACCAGATGATGGGGGCGGCCTCCACCGCTCTGTCCGACTTCTTGGGTTACCCCGTGAACATATCCACTCCCGAGCCCTTTGAGCTCGACGACATGGATAAGTTTAAAGCCGAGCATATGCCGCAGGATGCCGACACCATTGTTGTGGTAAAGTTTTCGCTGAGCATTGAAAATGCCTCTTTGGAAAGCGGCTTTATGAATGTGATGAGCGTGTCGCTGGCGAAGGATTTGCTTGCTGGTTTTGGCATTACGTTCGACGGAGAGGAGGACGCGCCGTCCATAGCTGCTCCGGAGCCTGCACCGGCTCCGGACAGCAACAGGAAGCTCAGTCAGGATGAGATAGAGAGGATGCTGTCTGGCGGTGTAAGCGCCGCACCTCCTGCGCCGGCGGAGCCGGCACCCGCGGCAGACAGCAACAGGAAGCTCAGTCAGGATGAGATAGAGAGGATGCTGTCCGGCGGAGCCGGCGCCGCACCCCCTGCGCCGGCAGAGCCGGCACCCGCCGCGGACAGTAACAGGAAGCTCAGCCAGGATGAGATAGAGAGGATGCTGTCCGGCGGAGCTGGCGCCGCCCCCCCTGCGCCGGCGGCACAGGCGCCCGCTGCGCCGGTGATGCAGGCTCCGGCACCCGCAGCTTCAATGCCGGCAGGCTCGATTCCGCAGATGCAGATGCCGCCGTTCCCGATGCAGGGTCCGGATGGGACCATGCAGGGAGGCTATATGGGCTATCCGCCCATGTTCTACCCGCCGTATCCGTACCCGTATCCCCCGCAGCAGGAGCCCGAGGCCGCAAAGCCGGAGCCGAAGGTGATAAGCACCAAGCCGCTGCCGATGCAGCAGCTTGACCCCGCTGAGCGGCTGGGTAAGGAGCAGGCGCAGAACCTTGACCTCATTATGGAGGTGCCGCTTCAGGTGACGGTTGAAATAGGCCGTGCAAGGCGGAAGGTTCAGGATATTCTGGAATTTGCCAAGGGTTCGCTGGTGGTTCTCGACAAGCTTGCCGGCGACCAGGTGGATTTATTTGTAAACGGAAAGTGCATAGCCCGCGGCGAGGTAGTGGTTATTGAGGACAACTTCGGCGTGAGAATCACGGAAATAGTGCAGACGCCAGGCATAGAAATGCTGGCAAGCAAAAACTGAGGTTGATGCGGGGACCCGTATCCATGCAAAACAGTTGACGAGCTACACAGCTTAGATTGAAAAAGGATGGAATTACCATGTCAAAAAAGATTCTGTTAGTAGACGATGCAGCATTCATGCGTAAGA
>CATJWG010000038.1 GCA_949744165.1 uncultured Eubacteriales bacterium
CCTGTTGCGTTGGTGGGCCAATGTTTCTTTCCTGCGCTGTATCGCTCTGTCATTGCGGCGTTTAAGCTCCGCTGCAAGCTCGCCGTAGTCCTCTCCGTATTCTGAATACACAGCCTCAGCAAAGCTGCAAGCCAGTCCCATGTCCGTGAACACCACCATACTGCATCCGTTCCTGCCCGTGGCGTCCGATATCTCCTGCTTTGTCATCGGAAGTATTGTCCACGGTGTTTTCCCGCCCCGCAAGAAACCCTGCGCCCTTGCCTTCGCGTTGTCTGACGCATCCGATGCCAAGGCCAAAAGCTTGGCATGGCCAGCACGAACTTCAATTCCCGCATTCTCCTCCCCAGTCGTCAATGCGCCTGCTTTGCGGGCTATGCTCAAGTAATTTGTTGCCCTGCTCATTTTCCCGCCTCCATCTGCTCGCTTAGCTGAGCATAAATTTCCTCGGGTATCACGCAGTCAAAGGCTCTTTCCAACGCTCGTGACCGTACCGCCTTTTTCAGGCACTCCGTGTCGTGGCACAAATAAGCTCCACGCCCCTGCGCCTTGCCCCTGAAATCCAGCGCTATGCCTCCGTCCGGTTGTCTGACCACTCTTATCAACTCTTTTTTCGGCTTCATCTCCCGGCAGCCAAGGCACTGCCGCATTGGTATCTTTTTCTGCACGTGGCCGCCTCCTTTCCTCAGAGCGCCTCGCTCTCCGCTTTTATATCTATCTTATAGCCTGTCAGCTTAGCTGCCAAGCGGGCGTTCTGACCTTCTTTGCCAATGGCCAATGAAAGCTGAGAATCCGGCACCAGTACACGGCAGGACTTGCCGTCATCGAGCCTTGTCACCGACGTAACCTCTGCCGGCGCAAGAGCTGCGGCTACATATTCCTCTATCATATCGCTGTATTTTACAATGTCTATCTTCTCGCCGCCGAGCTCGTCTACAATTGTAGCAACACGGCCTCCCTTGGGGCCAACGCAGGCGCCTATGGGGTCTACCTCCGGCTCGTTAGACCACACGGCCATCTTTGTACGGCTGCCGGCCTCTCTGGCTATGGATTTTATCTCTACTGTACCGTCAAATATCTCTGGCACCTCCAGCTCAAACAGGCGCTTTACGAGCCCCGGATGAGTACGGGAAATAAGTACCTGTGGCCCACGGGTCGAATTTCTCACCTCAACAACGTAGACCTTTATACGGTCACCTTCCTTGAGCTCCTCCGTCTTAACCTGCTCATTGGACGGTAATACAGCCTCGGTGAATTCAGAGTTTGAGCTTATTTTTATGGATATGCTACCGTTGCGCTGGTCAATGCGTGAAACAACGCCGGTAAGAATTTCGTGCTCCTTGGAGGTAAACTCCTCATAGATGATGCCACGCTCCGCCTCACGTATGCCCTGGATTATCACCTGCTTGGCCGCCTGCGCGGCAATACGTCCAAACTTTTTTGTCTCAACCGGCACCTTTATCGCCATGCCGAGCTTTGCTCGCTTGTTTATGTTACTCGCGGTGTACAAGTCCATCTCAATCGCAGGATTTTCAACGGTTTCCACAACGTTCATCAGGACATACATCTCAATCTTTTTCTTTTCCTCATTCATGTCCACAACCACGTTGTCCCCCGCTTCGGGATTATCCTTTCGGAAAGCCGCAAGCATCGCCTGATTTATCTTGTCAAACATGTATTGCTTAGGTATTCCCTTTTCTTTTTCTATATCTTCAACTGCGCTGAAAAAATCTGCGTTCATATCAGTTAATCCTCCAAATGCTTATCATCATATAATACGCAGTCTCACCTGCGCGACATTGTCTTTTTCAAAGCTGAGCTCCCTGCCTGCGACATCTATCGTTACAGTTCCGTCCACATTCGAAACCAATGTGCCTATATAGGCCTTTAGGCCGTCCACATTCCTGTAGAGCTTCACCTCAACCTTTGAGCCAATAAACCGCTCAAAGTCTGACGTACGCTTGAGCTCGCGCTCGGCTCCGGCGGAGCTGACCTCAAACACATAGCTTTCGCTTATCGGGTCAGCCTCGTCCAGTATTGGGTCAAGCTCACGGCTGAATTTCTCGCAATCATCTATTCCTACTCCGTTTTCCTTATCAATATACACTCTCAGAAACCACTGGCCCGCTTCGCGCAGATACTCCACATCCCATATCTCAAGCCCCTGGCGCTGCGCCACCGGCTGCGCCAGCTCATATACCTTCTGTGCGATTTTATTCATGCCGTATTACGTCACTTCCAGTTTCTTACAAATATTTTTTATTCAACAAAAAGAGTGGGTTGCTCCCACTCGACCATTCATTACACACTTCTTTACATCCAACATGTAGTAGTATAGCACTTATTATATGCAAAATCAAGACATTTTTTACCGAAGATAGATGAAAATCCGCCGGCGCTATGCGTCGGCGGATAAAAACAGTCCCATTACTTATACAATTCCACAAACTCCTCAAGGCATATACCGTTTTCCATGATATATTCCGCAGCCTCTTTTCCTACATATCGGAAGTGCCAGGGTTCATAAATAATACCCGTCACATCCTCCTTGTCCTTGGGATATCTCAGAATAAATCCGTATTCGGCACAGTGAGCATACATCCACTTATACATCTCTGTATTTTCAAGCGAGCTGTCCTTGACTTCATAATATCGGTCGGTAATATCGCAGCACAATCCGGTCTGATGCTCGCTGGTGCCGGGTCGAGCGACTATCTTGGCGGCGGTAGTCTCATCACCGTTATACTGCGAGACCTTGCGGTTGAACAGATACTGCTGTTCGCTGTAGCTGCGGTAGGAGGAGCTGAGATACAC
>CATJWG010000039.1 GCA_949744165.1 uncultured Eubacteriales bacterium
ATCAGCCAACAGCAATATTGACTTTTTTATCACAAACACAGTGCACATGGACCTTTTTGTACACAAGGACATGGTCCCTCAAATAAACATGTCCGACTGGACCACTCTCAGCGGATACCATTTCGTGGCCTCTCCCGAGGCGGGCTTTTCTCTCTTTGGGCAGATAAAGCACATTTGTGCGAATCGCGGTATTGTGCCCGACATCATCAACTACTACAATCGCGCCGACACTATTTTGCTGGCGGTAAACTCCGGCGTGGGGCTGGCGATTCTTCCACCACAGCTTATTGGATTTTACAGCTGCCCGAATGTGGTGGCTCTTCCGATAGACGGAACCGACGCACTTGTAAGCTCCATAGTCGCATGGAATAAGGGAGGTGGAAATCCAGAGGTTCAGAAGTTTTTGAACCTTAATACCCTGACAGAAATCCGTGGTGCATAAAGGCCAATAACAAACTGATACAATATTATTATAGCACAATAAGTAAATCGTTTTGCGAATTGGTATGATTGACGTTATAATAAACTCATACCCCACATGTATCTGAAAAAATAACGGTGAAATCTGCAAATTTTTTTAGTGAAAGGATTTTGAAACATGGCTTACGAGAAAAGAAAAGTAATACTGACCGTCGCTCAGACCGGAAACTTCCAGGGCAAGGCACAGAACCCCAACCTTCCCGAGCAGCCTGACGAGATCATCCAGTCTGCATATGACTGCTACAATGCTGGCGCTACCATCGTTCACGTTCATGCTCGCAACAAGGAAGGCAAGAGCTGCAACGACGGCAATATCTTTGCAGAGATCAACAGCGGCATTCGCGCAAAGTGCCCCATAATCATTCAGAACTCCTCTGCCCCTGCTACCCGTGACAATGCTCAGACCGACGACGGCCTCGGCGTTCTTGAGATGAATGATCGAAGTTGTCTGCCCGAGATGTGCTCTCTGGACTGCTCGCTGATGACTACCACTTGGGGAGACTTGGAGTTCATTTACATGTGGACCCGTAAGTGGCTGGTAAACACCGCCAAGAGAATCAAGGAACTGGGCATCAAGGCCGAGATTGAAGTTTTTGATCCCACCGCTGTTGAGGATGTCTTCAAGTATCTCTACCCTGCCGGAGTTCTTGATGATCCCGTCTCTCTGACCCTCGTTATGGGTATGGACAAGGTTTCTCAGGGCGCTATAAGCTGCACCCAGAGCAATATTGACTACATGATTCAGCTTTGCCACGAGAATGCCGCTGCCGCCGGTGTAAAGCAGCCTATCGACCTGACCACTATGGCTATCGGCGCAAACCAGCTTCACGGCACTGTGTTCGGTATGCTCCGCGGCACCGGTATCCGTACCGGTATGGAAGACAACATAAACTACAGCTATCATCAGCCTGCTGATAGTAACGCCCAGCTTGTTGAGCGTATAGTCCGTATAATCCATGAGCTTGACATGGAGGTTGCTACGCCCGAAGAAGCCAGAGACATGCTCAATATTCCGCAGCTCACTCCCGGCTGCAAAGTCCGTGCCAATACCTGAGACATACAGCCGTAAAGGAGTTTCACAGAATGAAAGATCTTACGATAGGCATTGTCGGCCTTGGCATGATTGGCAACAGCACAGCTGTTCTGACCACACTGCACGGCTACAAGACCATCTGTTATGTCAGAAATGAGGCTAAGATTTCCACATATAAGGCCGGTTTCGACAAGATGTACGATGAGATGATTGCCCAAGGCATCCTAACTAAGGAGCAGGCTGTAGTCTGCGGTACATACCTTAAGTATGTTACCAGCTATGAAGGGTTGGCTGAGTGTACCTTCATTTTTGAAGCTATTGCCGAGGATTTGGATATGAAGAAGGCGTGCTACGCGGAGATTGAACGTTGCTGCCCGAACATAAAAGCCATCGGCTCTTGCAGCTCCTCCATTCTCCCAGATGCGCTCGCCGCTGCTGCTGATAAATACGCTGACCGCATAATTGTCTCCCATCCCTTCTTCCCTGTTCATATGGTCCCATACTTTGAGCTGTGTGCATCGAGCAAAACGGCTGACGGCGTTGTAGACTATGTCAAGGAGGTTCTTGCCGCGCTTGACAGAAAGCCCTCCACGCTCAAAAAGCCAAATCCCGGCTTTATAGGCAACTATTTGCAGTTTGCTCTTTGGGCGGCAGCTCTGAAGCTTGTTGAGGATGGTGTATGCGACCCAAAGGACATTGATAACTGCCTTAACTACAGTTTTTGCCCCCGCTACAGCAGTATCGGAATTTTCGATCACTTCGATAACGGAGGCTACAAGCTCAATATCACCACCTGTAACTCTGTGTTCCCCATTCTCCCCCGTTACGAGGAAGCCCCCAAGGCCATAGTTGAGAAAGCAGAATCTGAAGATGCTTGGGGCGCGAGGTCTCCCTCTAAAAAAGGATTTTATGACTGGAATGGTGTGGATATGGTCGAGTACCAGAAGAAGGTCAATGCCCCTTACTGGAAGTTTATAAATTGGAAGTTCCCCACCGAGGAGTGCAAATGACCATCAACGGATATCCGTAAGGAAAGGAATTTGTAAGCATGGTATATGACAACAATAGTGGCGGCAAGTACGGAATGTATTTTGTCCAGAACAGTCCGGGGCCTGGCATGGATGCAGATTTCAAGCGTATTTATGATAAGTTTGCAAAACGCATACTGTGGATGGATGGTAGCGTCTGCCCCGGTGCTTTTCAGATGAATACTGCGTGGTACTACGATGTACCCGAGCGTGACCCCATCTTTACCGACCACTCTCCCGGTGATCCCAACGAGCTTATCGGTTTTTTCAGCAGCGATC
>CATJWG010000040.1 GCA_949744165.1 uncultured Eubacteriales bacterium
AATGCAAAACCTCGACTTTGCCAGAGCGAACATGAAAGCGAGCATATATGATCAGGCTGTATTGGAAGGTGTTGCAACAACCTTTCCGCAGACTAAGGATATAATTGAAAACGGCAAGGTCAGCGGAGTGAGGGCGTCTGATGTGCAGAAGATACTCAACCTCAAGCACGCATGGGAATTTATTCTTGACCCCGATGTGTTGTCCTATTCCAGCGATTACTATATTCTCTGCCATGTTGCCAGACTTGTGAATGAGGGCTTTTACATGGACGGCGGAAGAATAAGAGGCGTGCCTGTGACAATAGGCGGGACGTCGTATATCCCGCCGTTGCCGATTGAGATGGAGGTAAAGGACTGTATTTCTGATATTTTGAACAGCGGTGCTGATGAAGTAGACATTGCCATCAAGCTGTGTCTGTACTGCATGAAAACACAGATATTCAATGATGGCAACAAACGGGCGGCTGTAATCTTTTCCAATCACTATCTTATTTCCAGAGGCAGGGGACTTCTTGTAATTCCAGAGAAAGATGTTCCTGAATTTAAGAAACTTCTGGTAGGGTATTATGAAGGAAAGGACATGGGAGAAATATTCGATTTTATGAGGACAAAATGCTGGCGGAATTTTCAAATCGCATAGGGAACTTTATGCCATTTTATTCTCGCGTTTGTTCCCTGCAAAATTTTATAAATACCCAACCCAAAGCTGCACCGGAGTAACAGCCTCCGGTGCAGTTGCTTTTTACGGAAACGGAGGTGGTAAAAATGTCGGATAACTGGGTAGTACAAAACCTTGAAAACTCCCTTAAAGTATGGAACGAGAAGCTGACGGAGATATGGCAGCTCGTGACCCTCCCGCCGCAGGAGTTTAGAGGCGGCGCGGTATGGGCTGTCGTCGCAAACATTCACGGCACCTTGCAGGCTATAGGTTACGCCCTGCTGGTGCTGTTTTTCGTGGTGGGCGTGGTAAAAACCTGCGGGAGCTTCGCGGAAGCCCGCAGGCCGGAGGCGGCGGTAAAGCTGTTTGTGCGCTTCGCGCTTGCCAAGGGACTTATAACCTATGGCATGGAGCTTATGCTGGCCCTGCTTGAGATTGTGCAGGGCATGGCGTCCTCCATAATGAACGCGGCAGGGCTTGGCGGGCCGTCGTCGAGTGTGCTGCCTACGGAGATAGTGGACGCCATTGAAAGCTGCGGCTTCTTTGAGAGTATCCCTCTATGGGCTGTGACGCTCATCGGCGGGCTGCTTATCTGGGTGCTGTCCTTTGTGATGATTCTCAGTGTGTACGGAAGATTCTTTAAGCTCTTTATGTACACCGCTCTTGCACCCGTGCCGCTTGCATCGTTTGCCGGTCAGCCGAGCCAGAGCATAGGCAGGAGCTTTATAAAGAGCTACGCGGCGGTGTGTCTGGAGGGCGCGGTGATTGTGCTGGCGTGCGTCATTTTTTCGGCCTTTGCAGGCACACCGCCTGCGGTGGACACAGACGCGGCGGCTGCGGCTATGGTATGGAAGTACATCGGGGAGCTGCTGTTCAACATGCTTATCCTTGTCGGCAGCGTGAAGATGTCCGACCGAGTGGTGCGCGAGATGATGGGGCTGTGATACTTTTTCTTCCAAGAAAAAGTATCCAAAAGAATTTTAATGCGCTCCTGGGGTTCTGGTGGACTTTAGTCTGCCGCACGGCAACGAGGTACAGAGCCTTGACGGGCGCAGGGTTGGGCGGAGCCAAACTCACCTTACACAAAGAAGGAGCAAAGCATTACAGCTCTGCTCCCTCCTCCTCTAAAAACTCCGCCGCAGTCATGCAGCGAGGGTGTTCCATTTCAAGGCATAAAAAGTCCTTGTCTCCCGTCAGAATCACATCAACGTCTGCCACAATAGCGGCGTTCAAAATAGGCTGATCCTTCGCGTCTCGGATGAGCTTTTCCGCATGGTCTACCGCGGGTATAAGCTCATACGGCAGCTCCGCAATCAAAACCTCCGCGTCCGGAAGATACTTCGGGGCCTTGCGCGCAAGTATGTCCCTCAGCTCGCTGATGTTGCGGTCGCACAGTACAAGCTCATGGTAATCCACTGCACGGAAAAGAGCCTGAGCCGGTTTTGAGTTAGGGAAAAGCAGCGCGGAAAACAGAATGTTTGTATCTATGAGTATACGCATAGCGGCTTATGACCTTCCATAGCGGACTTCATTCACAAGGGCCTGCACATCGTCCTCGCTCTGTACTCCGAGCTCCTGTGCGACACCGGCAAAGGCGGCCTGAGCCTTGCGTATTGCATTTGCAGAGGCATTACTGAGGACGACCTCACCGTCATCGTTGCAGAAAAACAGAATCTTGTCACCAGACTTGAGTCCGAGCATACGCCGTATCTCAACAGGGACCGTAATCTGGCCGTTGGCGGATAGCTTTGCTAAATTCACAGTTACCACCCTTTCTATTCTTGGAATATAAAGAATACTTTAGACGCTTATATTATACGCAATGTGAGAGCAAAAGTAAATCACTTTTGCAATTTGTTTACAAAGTAAGGAGGCTTAATTTTGGAAATCAAAATCAACCGTGAGATACGCGGGTATACGGAGAGCGTGTTTTTCGGGCTGTCGCTGCGGCAGCTCGTTTTTTCTGCGCTGGCGGTGCTCGTCGCCGTGGGGCTGTACTTCCTGCTGCGGCCGGCGCTGGGCATGGAAACGCTGTCCTGGCTGTGCATACTCGGCGCGACTCCCTTCGCCGCCCTTGGCTTCGTCAGCTATCAGGGCATGAGCGCGGGGCAATGCCTCTGGGCCTGGCTGCGCTCGGAGCTGCTGGAGCCGCGGGAAATACCTTTTGAGCCGGTCAATCTCTACTACGAAGCCTTGAAAACGTCTATCGCGGGCTTGGAAAA
>CATJWG010000041.1 GCA_949744165.1 uncultured Eubacteriales bacterium
GAGGGGCAGAGCTTCGCGGTGGTAGCCACTCATGTAAAGCAGCTTGCTGAGGAGATAAAGTCTCTTGCCAGTGAGGTTGACAGCGGGGTCAACGAGGTTGAGTCACGCGCCAACGAGCTTAACGACAGCCTTTCTGTCTCTCAGCAGACCCTTGGCCAAGGCGTCGGCATTGTCAACCAGACGGAGGGCAGCTTTGAAAAGATAACGACGGCGGCTGAGGGCGCGATGTCCGTGCAGGGCGAAATTTCCAGCGTCATTGATGCCTCACGGCAGGAGCTTCAGGTTCTGCGCCAGTTTTTCGACCAAATCAAGGACCAGTATCAGGAGGTCGTCAGGCACATTGAGTCTGCCAGTAAGCTTGGCACAACAAAAAGCGCAATGTTTGAGGATATGGACAACATGATTTCCCAGCTCCCGCCCATTATTAAGGAAATGGAGCTCAAATCCTGATAGTGTCAAAAACCGGATAAACCTCTGACGGCGTCTAAGAGGTGCGGGACTTTTTAAAAAGGCTGAGGCAGACCGCAAAAGTGGTCTGCCTCAGCCTTTTCATATTCTTGCCACTCCGCTTTTTCTCGCGGCCTCAGCTACCGCCGCGGCTACGGCGCCCGCCACGCGCGGGTCAAACGCCTTGGGAATGATGTAATCCTCGCGCAGCTCCTTATCGCTGATAAGTCCGGCAAGAGCTCGTGAGGCGGCTATCTTCATCTCCTCGTTTATGTCGCTCGCCCGAACGTCAAACGCGCCGCGGAACACGCCTGGAAACGCCAGCACGTTATTAATCTGGTTCGGAAAGTCGCTGCGTCCGGTTGATACAACACGCGCGCCGCCTGCTTTAGCCTCGTCGGGAAAAATCTCCGGAGTGGGATTGGCGCAGGCGAATACCACCGCGTCGGCCGCCATGGTCCTGACCATCTCTGTTGTCAGCACGCCCGGCGAGGATACGCCTATGAACACGTCCGCGTCCTTCACCAGCTCAGAGAGCGGACCGCGGCGCTTTTCAAGATTGGTGCGCTTTGCCATCTCGCGCTTTATATCGTTCATGCCCTGCTCGCGCCCGTCGTAGATTGCGCCGGTACGGTCGCTCAGCGACACGTCGGCAAAGCCGTCGCTCAGCAGCAGACGGCAGATTGATATGGCGGCCGCGCCCGCTCCGTTTATCACCACGCGCACGTTTTCCTTCCGCTTGCCCACGACCTTCAGCGCGTTTGTCAGGCCCGCGAGGGTGATTATTGCGGTGCCGTGCTGGTCGTCGTGGAATATGGGTATGTCACAGCACGCCTTGAGCCGGCGCTCAATCTCAAAGCAGCGGGGCGCGGAGATATCCTCAAGGTTCACGCCTCCAAAGCTGCCGGAAATGAGCTGTATCGTACGTACAATCTCGTCAACGTCATGGCTTTTTATGCACAGGGGAAAGGCGTCCACGCCGCCGAAGGCCTTGAACAGCACGCACTTCCCCTCCATAACCGGCATCCCCGCCTCCGGCCCGATGTCTCCCAGGCCCAGCACAGCGCTGCCGTCCGTGACCACCAGGCACATATTCCAGCGCCGCGTCAGCTCATAGGACTTGTTCACGTCCTTCTGAATCTCCAAACACGGCTGCGCCACTCCCGGCGTATACGCCAGCGACAAATCCCGCGCGTTCCCCACCGGAACGGTACTCACAACCTCGATTTTCCCCTTCTTCTCATAATGCAGCGCCAGGCTCTCCTCCGCAATAGTCATAGTAAAGTTTTTCCTCTCTCTAATTTTTGGTTGCCAGCGCGAAGCGCCGCGGCTCCAGCCTCACAGAGTTTCGCGCACGCCATGCCGCAAAAAAATCTCAGATCCCTTTTCCCGAGGACACGCGCCTCGGAAAATCCCCTGCGCAAAGCGACCGTGTGATTTGCCCGCCTGCAGAGGGCAAATCGTGCGAGGAGCGTGCACCGCGCCATAGCGCGCAGCGCAGGGCCTCCCCTACCTCTGTTCCTCAAATCGAACGCTGTCCCGCAGCATTCAATTTGGCTCCTCGAATGAGAGGCTGCTACAGCGGCCTCTCATTCGACGTAGACAGCTGTTCCGCTTGCCGTTACCATGAGCATACCGTTGCTCTGGCCGAGCACCTCGTAGTCCATATCCACGCCCACCACAGCGTTGGCGCCGAGGGACTCGGCGCGGCCGGCCATCTCCCGCAGTGCGGCTTCGCGCGCGTTTATCAGCTCGTCCTCGTACGAGTTTGAGCGCCCACCGAAGAAGTCGGTAATGCTCGCTGCAAAATCCCTCATGAAGTTCACGCCAGACACAACCTCACCGAAAACAATGCCGTAGTACTCAAGTATCCTCTTACCTTCAACTGAGTTTGTTGTTGTTACAATCATCTCTGAAGCCTCCATAGTATGGTATGGCTATATATTACAACCAAGCCACCATCCCCGTCAACAAAAAAACAGTCGGGCACAGGCACTTCACAACTCACATTCCGTAAATTTTCCGCCCCTTACCGTGAGCTGTCGCGTGAAGCCCGCTTCACGCGCCATCGCGGCGGCCGCGGCATAGCCAAAGTCCAGCTTTGCACAGTCGTGGCAGTCGCTTGTAATTATTATCGGGCACCGGCGCGCGCGTATCTCACGCAGTATCCTCGCTGAGGGATAGGGTGCCGAGCGGTATCCTCTGGCCATCGCGCCGGTGTTTATCTCGAAAACTGGTCTTCTGCCCCCGGCACACAGCCGGTCGAGCGCACCTGTCACCGCAGCCCGCCAGCGCGGGTGCGCCTCGTCAAACAGCTCCCCACGCTCGTCAAACTTGCGTATGAGGTCAAAGTGTCCGACAACGTCCGCGCCTGTCGCATCCAGCACTCCGCCCACAAGCGCGAAATAATCCTCCGCGCAGGCGTAAGGGTCGCC
>CATJWG010000042.1 GCA_949744165.1 uncultured Eubacteriales bacterium
CACGTCCTCCTTGCTGATGGTGGCGACCTTGTCCCTCTGGGGGACGCCGGAGGCGGTCTCGATGCCGCAGGCCTTCTTGATAAGCAGGGAGGCCGGCGGGGTCTTGGTTACGAAAGTGAAGCTGCGGTCAGCGTACACGGTGACAATAACGGGAATCATCATGCCCATATCGCCCTTCGTACGTTCATTGAAGTCCTTGGTGAACAGGCCGATGTTGACGCCGTACTGACCAAGAGCGGGGCCTACGGGAGGAGCAGGGGTTGCCTTTCCCGCGGGAACCTGGAACTTTGCATATCCTACTATTTTCTGTGCCACTTGAAGTGCACCTCCTGAATATTATTCTTCAACCGGCTCAACCTGATCCAGCTCAAGGTCTACCGGTGTTTCGCGTCCGAACATCGAAACGATGACCCGGACTCTGTCCTTTTCCGCGTCGAGCTCGTCCACGGTGCCGAGGAAGCCCTCAAGCGGTCCGTCAACGACCTTCACGGTGTCGCCCAAGCCGTAGCCCACAATTATCTCGTGGCGCTCCACGCCCAGCGCATAAATTTCCTGCGTAGTCAGAGGTATCGCCTTGCCGTCGCTTCCAACGAAGCCTGTAGCGCCGCGGACGCTGTGAACAAGGTGCCAGCTCTCGTCGGTGAGAATCATCTTCACCAGCACGTAGCCGGGAAAAACCTTGCGTTCATAGGTCTTTTCGCCCTCATCTGTGTGCTCCGTAACGGTTTCCAGCGGGATGTTGACCTCCTGAATAAGGTCCTGCATCCGGCGGTTTTCCGCGGCCTTCATTATCGCCGCAGCGACGGCATTTTCATATCCGGAGTATGTGTGAACCACATACCAGCTCGCGTTATCAGCCATCGCGCGCTTAACCCGCCAGAGTAATCACGGCTCTGACCACAAACTGCGCCAGCTCGTCAAAGCCCCAGATTACGATGGCCGAGCCAACCATCACAACAAGCGCGACCGCGGTGTTGTTCGTGGTCTGCTTCGCCGTCGGCCAGATGACCTTCTTCAGCTCGCTTTTCATTTCTCGGAACCATTTTTTTACACGCTGTCCAAAGCCGAGCTTCTTGCCTGTTTCCTTCTTCACGGCATTCGTGCTCGTGGTAACTGCCTTTTCGTTGTTTGCCATATAGCTCGTCCTTTCTGAAACTTACTTCGTTTCGGTGTGAACAGTGTGCTTGCGGCAGAAACGGCAATACTTTTTC
>CATJWG010000043.1 GCA_949744165.1 uncultured Eubacteriales bacterium
AATTAATGCCTGATAAATTAGGCTTTACATAGACCCTAATATAGTATATGATTTATTTAATTACACTAATACTTGGAAATTGGGGATAAGAGAGATGAAGAAAAAACTTAAGCTCAGTGAATACATTACAATAACAAGTATGCTTTTCGGCCTGTTCTTTGGAGCAGGGAACCTTATCTTTCCAGCGCAGATGGGCCAGATGGCTGGGGGAAACATGTGGCAGGCCGTTGCCGGATTTCTTATCACCGGAGTTGGATTGCCACTGCTGGGTGTGGCTGCGCTGGGTATCAGCCGCTGCGGGGGACTTGCGGAGCTCAGCGGGCGCGTCGGGCGGCACTACAGCCTATTCTTCACATGTGCCCTATACCTTACCATAGGTCCCTTCTTTGCTATTCCGCGCTGTGCCACGGTGTCCTTTACAGTTGGAATTGAGCCTATTGTGGGCAACAGTCCATTTGCCTTACCGTTTTTTTCGGCTCTATTTTTCGCTGCGGTGCTGTTTTTCTCGTTGCGCCCGAGCGGAATCCTGACTTGGGTAGGAAAAGTGCTCAACCCTATCTTCCTGCTCAGCCTTGGAATACTGGTTGTGCGTGCTCTGCTGTCGCCTATGGGAAATATCGCGGATATTGTGCCGGAGGATACCTATGCGCAGGGCGCCTTCTTCACGGGCTTTGTGGAGGGCTATAACACTATGGATGCGTTGGCCAGCCTCGCGTTCGGCATAGTGGTTGTGACGGTGATACGGGAGCTTGGCGTGACCGAGCCAGAGGACGTGGCCGCAAACACGGTCCGTGCGGGAATATTCAGTTGTTTGCTCATGGGAGTTATTTACGTTGCCGTATCCGCGGTTGGGGCACAGAGCAGGGGTGTTTATCCCGTCAGCGAAAACGGAGGACAGGTTCTGGCGCTTATTGCCGAGCACTATTTCGGTAAGGCGGGTGCGGCAATATTGGCTGTCACTGTGACCTTTGCCTGCCTTAAAACCGCTGTCGGCCTTATCACAAGCTGCGGAGAGACATTTGAAAAGCTTTTTCCGAGTGGACCGCGCTATAGCGTGTGGGCTATTGTATTCTGTGCGGTGTCAATGCTTATTGCCAATCTGGGTCTCAATGCGATTATTGCTTATTCGGTTCCGGTGCTAATGCTCCTCTACCCCCTGGCGATAACGCTTATACTGCTGTCGCTGTGCTCACGCTTTTTCGGCGGCGACAGGGTGGTGTATGTTTCCGTGAGCGTCTTTACCGCCGGGGCTGCGTTGCTGGACTTCTTCAATGCACTGCCAGCGACGGTACGCGCGCTGTTGCACTTTGACGGAGTTGTTGAGGCTGCGACGGATTGGTTGCCGCTGTTTGGGCTTGGACTGGGATGGTTGCTCCCAGCTGCTGTGGGACTAACCGTGGGCTTGATGCTCCACTGGAGAAAAAGACGAACAGTCTGAGCTTTTCAAATATGTTGTGCTGATATCTTAAATTCCCAGGGCGGAAAAAGACAGAAAAATCTCGAACATAGAACGCTAAATTGGAACTGTTGACAATTTTTCTGTGAGGGTCAAACTTTCTATTGCAAAGCAGCGGTAGTTGCGCTATATTAGTGGTTAATGTTTAGGCTTGGTATGAATTATACAAAAACAGATGCCAAAATTTATATAAAATCATGATACAAGCCATGCATTAGAAAGGATGACAAAATTGAAGCATAGTACAGTAAGCCTGACGGAGGGGCCGATTACGCGCGGACTTATCCTCTTTGCCCTCCCTATGCTGCTGTCGAACCTTTTTCAGCAGCTCTATAATTCGATAGACAGTGCCGTGGTGGGGCAATTTGCAGGTGACATAGCCCTGGCAGCTGTAGGTTCAACGGCGGCGCTGATAAACCTTCTGATAGGTTTTTTTCTTGGCATAGCCACGGGGACCGGAGTTCTATATGCGATGCACTACGGCGCGGGTGATTACCCCGGACTTAAAAAAATTTGTGACGCAGCCTACATACTCAGTCTTGCCGCGGCAGCCTTTATCAGCGCCGTGGGAATTATCTTCGCGCCAAATCTGCTGCGCTTGATGGATATGCCGGCCGACGTGCTGCCGCAGGCAGTGATCTATCTTCGCATTTTCCTGATTGGCACGGCGCCAAACCTCATCTACAACGTTGGTGCGGGCATGATTCGTGCGCGCGGAGACTCGGCGCGGCCGCTTATCTACCTCATGATAAGCGGAATACTCAACCTTGTTCTTGACCTAACCTTTGTCGCGGGACTGAAGCTGGGCGCAGCCGGTGCCGCGCTGGCAACCATCATGGCGCAGACCCTCTCCGCAGCGCTTGTGGTGCGCTATATGATGCGCCTGCCGGAGGACTGCCGATTCCGTCCTATGAAGATGAAGCTGGACAAAGTTGCCGTCACAGACGTAATAAGAATCTCTGTGCCATGCGGACTCCAGGGCTCAATGTTTAACATTTCAAATCTGCTTGTGCAGGCTAAGATAAACAGCTTTGGCACTGTGGCAATGGCCGGCGTGGCGGCATACAGTAAGATTGACGGCTTTATCTATATGCCGCTGTCAGCCTTAAGCCTTGCAGTATCTACTTATGTGGGCCAAAATATCGGCGCAGGGCATTACGAACGGGTGAAAAAGGGGGTCAGGGTTTGCCTTGCGCTGGCTGTTGCAGTTATGATAACGACGGCGTCGACTATTATACTCTGCTTTGAACCGGTGATACAGATTTTCACCAGGGAGCGCGAAGCTATGGACTTTGCCCGCTCGATGATGTTGCATCTTGCACCCTTCGTGTGGATATTCGCTTTCTCGGATATACTCGGCGGCGCAATGCGCGGCGCCGGAGCCGCAGTACCTGTTACGATAATCAGCGCGTTTTGTATTTGCGTGTTCCGAATACTGTGGCTGTTTGTTATGCTCAGGATCATAGATGG
>CATJWG010000044.1 GCA_949744165.1 uncultured Eubacteriales bacterium
GACGGGTCTCAGGAGTCATATAGATATCCTGGTTGATAACGAACTCGAGCTCGGGGCTCTTGTACATCTTCGCCCACTTGTTGGTGTCGAGCATGGTTCCGAAGAAGGAGCCGCCGTAGCGCCAGAAGCAGTGGACCTTATTGTAGCCGGGGGCGGGATATACGTGGCGTGTAAACTCAAGGTCAACGCCGCCGCCGCAGAACCCTTCGCCCAGCCACTCGTAGTGGCCGTCGAGAATCGCGTCGGGGAGATTCGGACGGGAGAGCACCTGCTCAACGCTGTTTACGGGAGCGTTGTCGCAGATGGGAGGATTGGCGATGGATGACAGCGGGTCAGAGTAGCCGCCGAACCAGAAGTTGTAGTTCATCGGGCCGCCGCAGGCCGGAGACCAGAAAGCGCGTCCCGGCTTGCCCATGCCCTGCATGGCGCTCAGCAGCGTCATCAGGCGGGCATACTCAGTGCCGTTGGAGTGACGGCAGGCGCCGCCGAAGCCGCCGCGCATACCAGAGCCGCTGGTTGTAACGGTGCTGGCCCAGCGGCGGGCGATGGCTTTGATGTCCATGGCGGGGATGAGGGAGAGCTCCTCAGCCCATTTCGGAGTCTTGGCCGTGCCGTCGGGTCCAAGGCCGAGAATGTGATTCTTGAACTCCTCAAAGCGGTGGCCGTGCTGAGCGACATACTCATGGTCATAGGTGCCCTCGGTTATCCACACGTAGGCAATAGCCTCGAGCAGAGCCGCGTCGGTGCCCATGCGGGGACCAATCCACTTGTCGGCGTGCTTTACGGAGGTGTAGTTGTTAAACGGGTCAATATAGATGAACTGAACGCCCATCTCCTTGAGCCACCAGCGCCAGAGAGCGGACTCCTGAGCGGAGTAACCGCCGCGGCTGGTATCTGGGTCGGTGGACCAGCAGACCATGGTCTCGACGTTCTGCATTGCCATCTCAAGCATATCGTACGGCTCCGGTCCGCCAAGGCGCCAGTAATAGCCGTAGGAGTGGGGGGTACCCCAGTGGAAGCCCTCCCAGGAGTCGGGGTTGTCCGCAATGCGGGTGTAGCCCATCATGGAGAAGAAACGCTTGAACAGGGAAATTTTGTAGCCGACCAGTCCCCAGGAGTGGTGGGATGAGGTGCAGGCAGTAATGGTCTCCTTGCCGTAGGTGTTCTGGAGGCGCTTAATCTCGCGGGCGACAAGGCTCAGAGCCTCGTCCCAGCTTGCACGGCGGTAGCCGCTCTTGCCGCGGTTTTCGGTGTTGCGGTTCTTGCCGTCGGGAGTCTCCACGAAGTCCTCGCGGATCATGGGATACTTCAGGCGGTCATAGGCGTAGGTTTTGTCGCGCTCGCAGTAGCCGAGCAGGGACATGGTGGTTTTGCGCTGGGGAGTGTACTCCTTGCCGCGGGCCTTGATGACCCAGCCGGCGGGGTCGTCGTCCGTCAGAACGATGGGACGCACACGGCGGATAACGCCGTCTATGGTGTGCAGAGTCATGGGGCCGCCGACACATACGCTGTGGGTTATCTTTTCCTTTTTGCTGTCGGAGCGCATCGGTATATCAAAACTCATTGAGACTATTCCTCCTCAAACCTTTACTTCGACCATCTGGCGGGCGTAGTCGCTGCGGGGGTCTATCTCCACCATGTTGCCGATGTACTTGCCGTCCTTGCGCTCGAAGCAGCGCATGTCAAAGTCCTCAATTACGGGAATCCAGAAAACTCTGCCGTCGGGACCCTGGTAGTGGCGGCCCAGGTGGAACTGATGCAGCAGCATCGGAACGTCAGGACCGTCTCCGGACCAGACCTTCTGAGCCTCGGCATAGTGCAGATTCAGGAAACTGGGGTTTATCACGCCGTACTTCTCCCAGCGCATGGGGCCGATGTCCTTCCAGTCGCCCGTCATGGAGCGCATGGTCTCGACAATGACCTCGTACACATCCGTGCCGGGCATTCCGCAGCCCTCAAAGCCCTCGTACCAGACGCGGTATGCGTTCATGTGCTCGCTGGGGTGATCCTTCAGGACGGCCTTTACACGCTCGGCGATTTCCTCCTTTAGCATGGTGACATTTCCCTCGGGAAGATGGAGAACATACTTCTTAACCAAATCCATAGTTCTTCCTCCTGTTATCGAATGACATTGTTGCCGACGAGATTGCCTATGGAGGCGGTGTCGCCGGACTTGCGCTCATCGCCGTAGCCGTAGCTCCAGTCAACGGGCAGCTCCGCGCTCTTGGTCAGCACGGCTTTGCCGAGAACCACACCGGTGCCGTGGTACATTTCACGCAGCTTCTTCTCGGCCAGAACGGCGGCCTCCGCCTCACTCTCAGCCAATACGAAGCACTTTGCCGGAGCGCAATACACATAAGAAGGCTCGGTCGCCTTTTCAAGCTGCTTTTTCTGAGCCTGGAAATAATACTTCTTCATTTGACAGACCCTCCTTACGGCATACGAACGTCGGGAATGCAGCCCGCGTTTATGTATTTATCGTATTTGGCCATGAAGTTCTTGTCGTCGCCGGCGAACTCGTACTGTCCGAGCTCGGAGGGATGGACGTACTTCATCTCGGCATACTCGCCCTTCGGCTCAGTCTGCCAGGTGTTCACTGCCTCATAGTAGCAGTGGTAATCGCTCTTGGTGTGGGTGTTGTGGGTGATGTTGCCGCACACGATGTGCTCAACGCAGCCATCCTGAGGAGCCTTGCGGCCAAGGCAGGCCATTTTTCCCACGCTTACCTTCACACCCAGCGTCTCCCAGCATACGCGCGCCGCGGCGTCGGCGTCGGTCTCGTTGGTGCGGACAGTCCCGTTCGGGAACTCCCATACGCCGTTTTTATTTTTGCATATCAGCACGTCTCCGGTGGGGCCGGCGTGGTGCTGAACCAGTACGGAAATAGATTTCATATTCTGCGCACACTTCCTTCTGTCAGATTAGTCC
>CATJWG010000045.1 GCA_949744165.1 uncultured Eubacteriales bacterium
AAGCAAGGAGGAAGCCATGAGCGGCAGATATATTGTGCGGCAGCCGATAAAGGACACGGAAGGAAAAACAATAGGCCATGAGATACTCTATCACGGCGCAAACCAGGCGTTCAGCAGCGATAACTCAACCTCAAGCGCTGAATATGCCGCTGCCAATACAATCTATAATTTTCTGACGCAGAACAGTCCAAAGGTGCTTAAGGGCACGCTCAATTTCATGACCTTTACAACCATGCTGCTTATGAAAAAGACGCCGCGTCTTTTTGATAAGAGTGAGCTTGTCATACAGATTGATGACGCGGTGATAATTCATCCGCTGTCGATGCATCTTGTGCGTCAATACGCCAAGGAGGGCTACCGTGTTGCGGTCAACGAGTTTCAGTTTGCTCCCCGTTATCTGGCATTGCTGGACGATATCCATTTTATCAAGATAAATATGAAAAATGCGGGTGAGATAAGTGTACACAACACGATTGAGATTGCCCGCAGTATGAATAAAAAGTGTATAATCACCCATGTGGACACCGAGGAGCTGTACAACAAGGCGGTGGCTTTGGGGCCCGACGGGCTTGAGGGCTCGTACGTCGCCGAACGCCTGACGACGAAGGCCCACAGCAGTGCGTATATTCAGAGCAACTTCTTCCGCCTTATGGTGGCCGTGACGCGTGACGAGCCGAATGTGGAGGAAATAGAGCAGATGATAGCTGCGGACGCGAGCCTGAGTTATGGTCTGCTGAAGATGGTTAACTCTGCCTATTTTGCCCTGCGCCACAGGGCAACCACGATACGTCAGGCTGTGATGACTTTAGGTCTGGGCCAGCTCAAGCAGTGGATTTACCTGCTGAGCATGAGCGGTGCCGACAACGAGGACGATGCCGGCTCGGAGGAGTTTCTTAAGCTGTCATTTATGCGCGCAAACTTTTGCAGCGAGCTGATGAATCATGCGTCGAATATGCCGATTTCCAAATCCGAGGCATATTTGATGGGTATGTTCTCAACGCTGAACTACCTCATTGCCGCACCATTGGAGGAGCTGCTTTCAGAGGTGCCGGTTTCTGACGAGATAAAGGCTGCGCTGCTCCGGCACGAGGGCCGCTGCGGCAAGCTTTACGAGCTGGTGCTCAGCTATGAGGCCGCGGATTGGGACAGGATAACAGAGCTTGCCGGAGAGCTGGGCATACAGGAAAATATGCTCACGAGCATTTACTTTATCTGTATGGAGAATGTAAACTCCCTGTGGGACCAGCTTACGCATGCGTATCAGAGTCCCGAGACTCCCGAGCCCCAAACTGAGGAGCCCGAGCCGGTGACGGAGGAACCTGTTGCCGAGGTGCAGATGCAGGAATAGTACAGGAAACATGCGCATTTTAGCGCCCGAAGAAAAATCTCCGCCGACGCTAAAGCGTCGGCGGAGATTTTTAAGAGCATTTTAGCGTCCGTGGTGTGGTCTTTGCATGACAGCCGTGCAGGCATGTAAAAGCTGCGCGGTTATGTCGCTGCCGTAACGGCCTTCGTACACAGTTAGACGAGGTACACGGTCACCATCGGCGAGTACGACGTATTTCGGCGGAAGATGGTTGAGTGTCAGAGCTTTGACGTCCTCGAGACAGCGTTTGCACTGGCAAAGTCCGAACATCTGGATGTACTTTGGAGCCTTCTCCTCGACAAGTACCTGCATGACGTTGATATAGCCGGGATTTTCCGGTTCTACGAAACGCGGCGTCTCAGATTCTTTCGGCTCAGCGGTATGGACAGGCGCGGGGGTGCTCGGCGTCTCTGGCTCGGATGCTGCCGGCTCGGCCTCGACGGCGGCAGGCTCCTTCTGTGGCTCGGCCGGGGCGGACCTCTCCGGAGTAACCGGAGGGGCTGTCTCTGTGGCAAGCTCGCCGGCGAGCTCATTTTCAAGCGCGTTTTTTATTTGTACAGAGGCCTCGGCATCCGGCGCAAGTGATGATATTATCGGTGGCACGGGAACAGAGGCGGAATTCTCGGCACTGTCCGACGCGGCCGCGGGATCCGGCTTCTTGCTGAGCAGGTTCATTACGCGTGCGGTCTTGCTGGTTTTAGACTGACTTTCCTTGGATGGCATATCTGATATTCTCCTTAAATTCATATTATACGGTTTATAAAATGTTCAGGTGGCATAGCGGAGGGGCTGCGCTGCTTGTGCATAAAATGTCACCCGAATATTCTTGATATAAAGCTGCTGTCTTTTTTCTGGGCGAAGCGCTCACCGGCTACGATATCCACAATATCCTGAAAATCCTGTGCGGGGCGTGATTTGGGCTGGAAGGTCAGTACGCTCTGCCCGTGCGCGGGAGCCATGGCTACTCCCACTCCGCGGTGAACCTTTGAGTCGAACACACGGCTGTCAAGCTGGCTGGCAACCTCCTCTGCAAGCTCGAGAATGTCGCGGGAGAGCGTGAGCCGGGGATTGAATTTGTTTAGCAGAATCCCAAGTACCTTCAGGTGAGGATTAAAGGTTGAGCGCACAGTTTCGATGGTTTCCTGGAGCTGAGTAATGCCGACGAGACTGAGCACCTCTGCTTCCATTGGGACGATAAGGCCATCGGACGCGACATAGGCGTTGACTGTGAGGATATTAAGCGCCGGAGGCGTGTCGATTACAATGAAGTCGTATTTCGAGCGCACTGCGGTCAGCTTATCCGAAAGCAAAAACTCACGCCGCGGCATTGTAAACTCAACCTCGGCGGCGGAGAGCATGATGTCTGAGGACAGTACGTCGCCATATTCGGTAGAGGCGATGGCCTGCTCGATGGAGCAGGTGCCCTTAAAGACGTCGTACACGGTGCTCACGGTGCCTATATCCAAGCCGAGAGTGAAGCCGAGGTTGCCCTGCGGGTCAAGGTCGATGCCGAGAACCTTAGCGCCGCGCTGATGCAGTCCGCAGACAAGAGCGGCGGTGGTAGTG
>CATJWG010000046.1 GCA_949744165.1 uncultured Eubacteriales bacterium
GAGACGTTTATCGCTGACTTGTATGAATATGGTCTGGCGGAGGGTATGAGCGATACCGAGATGGCGCCGGACGCGCCCGTGACCGTGGCGCAGGTGATTGCGCTTGCCGCGCGGATAAACGCGAAATACTATAACGGAACAATAGGCCAGGCCGGAGGCGGAGCCTGGTACGAGCCGTACATAAGCTACGCGCGCGACTATGGCATTATAGACAGAAGCGCCGAGGTGGAGGCCGACCGTCCCGCCACGAGGGGAGAGAGCGCACTCATTTTCTCGCGCGCCCTGCCGGACTGGCAGTTTGACGCGGTGAACGAGGCGCCCGGCTTTGGCGATGTTGCCGAGGACGACGCTTGCAGCGCAGCAGTGACGCTGCTGTGCCGCGCCGGCGTGATAAACGGCTATGAGGACGGACTTTTCCGCCCCGAGGGGGATATAAGCCGCGCCGAGGCCATGACGATTGCCGACAAGACCGTCAACAAATCCCAGCGCCTTGGCTACGATGAGGCGCAGCAGGGCAAGCCCGAGCAGGGAGGCGACAAGGAGCCGGAGGACAATGACAATCAGGAGCCCAGCGTTCTGAGCGGACGAGGGACCTTCCTGGCAAAGGGACTGGCGATGCTCACCACAGATTTGGACAAGAGCAGCTTTACTCTTGCCGTGACAGCGGACATCAAGGGCGGAATGGTTACCTTCTCCGGTGTGTGCGAGACAGCGGAGGACGCGGACGGCAGAATAATCATGACCTGCGTTGTAAAGGACCGCGCTGCGCAGGGCGGAGCAACCGAGACGGTGGCCAAACAGGCTGAGGCTCTCAGCGCGCTGGCCTTCACGTATGACGGAAACGGCAATCTTGTGCTGACCGAAGCCGTGGTTGACGGGAAAATGGTGAGTAAGGACAAGGCAGTGGTGGTCGGAATGCTGTCAATCGGCACTTCAATGGTTGTGGCGAACTGACCGGATAAAAGACCTGTATTCAGGGATGTGAGCGGATGAATAAGAAGATACAACGGGTGATTGAGCCGGGCACAAGGCTGTTTCTGATAATACTGATAATCTTTGCGGTGATAACCTTCTTTTTCAAGGAGGAGCTTGCTATAACGGAGTTTGTCGTTATAGCGGTGCTGATTGTCTATTCCTTCCTGAACGCCCGCAGCCGGCGCAGGGAGCTGGTAAAATACATCGAGGACGTGACATATAACGCGGAGTCGGCGAAGAACAACACGCTGATGAATTTTCCGCTGCCGATAGTCGTGTTCAAGATGGAGGACTATCAGGTGATATGGGGAAACCAGATTTTCTTCAACCTGTTCAGCGGCAAAAAGCCGAGCTTTGAGGCCAGGCTCAACGACATGGTGCCGGGCTTTTCCAGCAAATGGCTGATGGAGGGCAAGAGCCAGTACCCAGGCCTTGTGCAGATAAACGACCGAAAGTATCAGCTCCACGGCAACATAATCCGCGCGAGAAACGACGAACACGAACACCAGGGCGATTACATGGGTATAACCTATTGGGTGGACGTCACGGACTTTGACAACATAAAGCTTGAGTATGAGAATTCACGACCGGTAACGGCGGTGTTCCTTGTGGACAACTACGATGAGCTGATAAAGGGACTGACTGAGCGCGCAAAGGTCGAGCTGCGCGGCGAGATAGACGAGAAGCTTGAGCAGTGGTGCCAGGGTAAAAACGGCCTTCTGCGCCGATATGACCGCGACCGGTATATGTTTATCTTTGAAAACCGTTATCTGAGGGAGATAACGGAGAAGAAGTTCGACCTGCTCGAACAGATACGCTCAATAACCAATTCAGCCGGAATTCATGCCACGCTGAGCATAGGCGTGGGCAAGGATGGCAGTATGGAGGAAAACTTTGCCTTTGCCAACCTGGCCATAGAGATGGCGCTCTCCCGCGGCGGTGACCAGGCGGTTATAAAAAACCGCTACAACTTCGAGTTTTTCGGCGGCCGCGGCATGGAGATAGAGACGCGCACAAAGGTCAAAAGCCGCGTGATGGCCAACGCCCTTGCTGAGCTGATGAAGGATTCCAGCCAAATACTTGTCATGGGCCACAAGCTTAGCGACCTGGACAGCATCGGCGGCGCGACGGGCGTGTGCTGCATAGCCCGCCGACTCAGCCGGCCCGTGCGCATAGTGGTTGACCCTGTCAAAAACGCCTCGCACCGGCTGATTGACATGCTGCGCGCAACGCCGGAATATGCCGACGCATTTATTTCACCCGACGAGGCGATGTTGCGTGCGGACAGCCGCACGCTGCTGGTGATTGTGGATACAAACCGTCCCGAGCAGGTGGAGAGCCAGAGCCTGCTCGAGTCGTGCACGCGCGTGGCGGTCATAGATCATCACCGCCGTGCGGCCAGCTACATACAAAATGCCGCGCTGGCCTTTCACGAGCCCTATGCCAGCTCCGTATGCGAGCTGATGAGCGAGCTTTTGCAGGAGCTGGTGGAGCAGACCGATATCACCCGCACGGAAGCTGAGTCGGTGCTGTCCGGAATAATGCTCGACACGAAAAACTTCACCATACGCACCGGCGAGCGCACCTTTGACGCCGCGGCTTTCCTGAGAAGGGCGGGAGCGGACACCTCGGAGGTCAAAAAGCTGCTGCAAAGCGACATGGAGCACACAGTGGCCAAGTACGGCATATTGCAAAGCGCGAAGGTCTACCGCGGCGAGATAGCCATAGCCGTACCGTCCACGGAGCAGGACCGAGTCGTCGCGGCGCAGGCGGCGGATGAGCTGCTGAACGTCTCCGGTATCGAGGCGTCTATAGTGGCTTACCCGACGAAGGCGGGCGGAGTTATTGTTTCGGCCCGCAGCATCGGCGAGGTGAACGTCCAGCTCCTGCTGGAAAAACTTGGCGGCGGGGGTAACAAGTCCGCGGCCGGCGCTCAGATTGAGAATATGAGCATAAGAGATGCTGTCAATTCCATTTGCGCGTCTATAGACGAATATTTTGACGCATAGGGTCAAATAAGTGGCC
>CATJWG010000047.1 GCA_949744165.1 uncultured Eubacteriales bacterium
TAGCTGCGGTAGGAGGAGCTAAGATACACTGACAGTCCCTGAGCGCGCGCATCATCTATGAAGCTCTGCAAAGCCTCAACCGCACGGGAGTCAAAATTCTGTCCGTTTTCCAACGAGGTCAGCTCCGGAACATACTCGCCAATTGGGCTGTCCGCGTTTGCAAGCAGGTACTCCCAGCTATTGATATCAATGTCAGGAATATCCGGCTCCGGAATCGGTGTAGGCGTCGGCTCCGGTGTTGGAGTCGGAGTGGGCGCAGGCTCTGGTTCCGGCTCCGAGGTCTGAACAGGGACGGCGGACGGACTTATTTCAGACATCTCCGGCTCACTCTGCGCCGGCTCCTCATTTATTCGAAGAACTATCATTGCGCCAAGACCTAATACAAGAACAACTATCAGCACTGCTGCTGCAATCTTTTTACCGCTCATCCTCTTACCCGCCACTTCACGCCGCCATTTGCCGGCGGTCAATATTTTGCAATGAATTCCTCAAGGCATATTCCCTTGTCCATAATGTACTCCGCCGCTTCCTTTCCTACATAGCGAAAGTGCCACGGCTCATACCATCCGGTAATATCCTGTTTGTCCTTTGGATATCGCAGGATAAATCCGTATTCGGCACAGTGCTCCCTAAGCCACACAAGCAACGGCAGTTCCTCAACGTCCTCTGCAGACATTGTGGTCGTCTGACTGTCCATTATGTCCGCAGACAAACCATACTGGTGCTCGCTCGTTCCAGGATAGGCCACATATTTTCGCGCAATCATCTCTGCCTCGGCATATTCCACTGTGCCATCCCAGGCAATTGAGCTTGCACGTCCGAAAAATATTTCAGCCTGACTTCTATATGGACGGTATCCGGTCCTTATACACACGTCAAAACCGGCCTCACGTGCTCCGGCCAACATACTCTCCAGCGGTTCCTTTACGCGGCTGTCTATATACTGGCTGTTCTCCGTCTCCACGACTTCCGGCGGAATAAAAGTATTTGCCAGCACGTGGTTGTTGTCAATCAGCTTATAGTTCCACTCTCCAATAGTTATATCAGGCAAATCAGGGTCCACATAAGGCGTCGGGGTTGGCGTGGGAGTCGGTTCAGGCGTAGGCATAACCCAATCGTCCTGAGGCTCGTCCAGCTCAGTATTATCAATCGCCTCAGCGTTAAGAAACGCGTTATGCTGTCCTATTCTGGCGCTTACGCAGTAGAGCAGCACAACGCACAGGCACAAAAGCGCCGCTTGTATTTTATTTCGCGTCATGTTGAAGAACCTCCGTGCAGGCAGCACGCAAAATCGGCTTATGGTTGCATATCAAGTTTTATCAATATAGCACATTTTCTCCAACATATCAAGTATTTACAAAATTTCGCAGTTCAATGGCAACTATTGCCGCTTTATTCTTGCCGAAAAGATGCAAATCTGATATTATGATATAAAAAAGCGGAGGTGCAACCATGGCTCTTAAAATCAATCCTGATTCATGGCAGCGGAAGGAGCTGTTTGACTTTTTCTCCGGCGTATCTAACCCTTTCTACAGCGTCACCTTCAGGCTGAACGTAACACAGCTTTATGCATTTGCGAAAGCGCAGGACATGTCCTTTTACTACTCACTCATATATTTGAGTACAAAGGCCATCAATTCCGTAGAAGCTTTTCGATATGCTCTGAGCAACGGAAAGCCGGTGCTTCTCGACCGCCGTTGCCCCAGCTTTACGGACCTGAATCCTGATACGGAGAATTTTCACATAGTCCCCATGCCCTGTGAAGGGAGCATACAGGACTTCTGCCGTGCGGCACGCGAGCGCAGCCGTACCCAGAAAACCTTTCTCAACCAGGAGGACACGGCGGACCTTATCTATTTTTCCTGCCTGCCCTGGGTCGAGCTCACCGCACTGACCAACGAGCGCGACTTTGACCCCGACGACGCCGTGCCGCGTATAGCATGGGGAAAGTATTACAACGAAGGAAAAAAGAAAATTCTGCATATGTCTATGGAGTTAAACCACCGTTTTGTTGACGGCCTGCACATTGGCCGGTTTAATGAGGCGCTGTGCGCAGGAATTGATGCGCTGTAAGTTTATTGTTGGTCACAGCAAGGGTAATGACGTATCATTGTTTTTGTGTACTGAAAAAAGTACATAGGAAATTAAATCAAATAGAAAATTTAAATTATTTTATTATCACAATTTATTGCTCACATTGTGATTTTGTCACAGTCCGGTTTGATAAACCGTTGTATAATTACCTCAATAAATTTTAAGGAGGTTCCGCTATGGGAACTGCTCTGCGAAAAATACGAAAAGCAAGGGTTCATCAAAACAGCTGCGTTGCCTGCGGGTGCTGCGTAAAGGTTTGCCCGTTCTCAGCCATTAAAGTTGTAAATGGCATTTACGCACAGGTTGATACAGGCAAATGTGTCGGCTGCGGCAAATGTGCGAGGGAGTGCCCTGCGAGCGTTATCAAGGTTGAGGTGATTGAGTTATGAAGAAAAAATGGTATGATTATCTCTGGATTGTGTCCCTTTCATATCTTATTTTAGGTTTTTTCAATATTATGTTCGCTTGGCTTGGACTGCTGTGCTTCTTCATTCCTCTGATTATCGCCATCGCAGGCGGCAGCAAGGCCTATTGTAACCGATATTGCGGGCGCGGTCAGCTTTTTGGACTGCTTGGAGGTGGTTTTGGTTTGTCGCGCAAAAAGGATATTCCAAGCTGGATGAGAAGCAAGGTCTTTCGATACGGCTTTCTTATCTTCTTTTTTGCCATGTTTTTTCTTATGCTTTGGAATACTTATCTTGTCTTTTCCGGCGTGAAAGACTTGCGTCAGGTCGTCACTCTTCTTTGGACCTTCAAGCTTCCTTGGCATTGGGCTTACCGTGGCACGTTTTTGCACACGGGAGTAGCACAGTTTGCCTTTGGTTTTTACAGCGTAATGCTCACCTCCACGGTACTTGGAATCATTACCATGTTGCTGTTTAAGCCCAGAAGCTGGTGCGTATACTGCCCCATGGGAACAATGACA
>CATJWG010000048.1 GCA_949744165.1 uncultured Eubacteriales bacterium
AATTCTTCTCATTTCAATCTTCATCGGCGCCCCCGTCTCCTGTGCCATAGGATTCACCGGCGTGCTGTGCATGCTTGTTTATATGGGGCCAAACTTCCTGTCGCAGTTTGGTACGATTGCGTATCAGCAGGGCACAAGCATTAACCAGCTTGTCTGTCCCTTGTTTATTCTCATGTCCGAGTTCCTCGCACGCGGCGGAATAGCCGAGGACCTGTATGCAGTGCTCAACAAATATCTTCGCCGCTTCAAAGGCGGGCTTGCACTTAGCACCACTATTGCCTGCACGGTTTTTGCCGCACTGTGCGGCTCCTCTCCTGCAACCGCAGCTTCCATTGGCAGAATTTCTGTCGGCTCCATGACCAAACGCGGCTATGACCCCGGTTTTGCTGTCGGCACTGTCGCTGGCGGCGGTACACTTGGCATTATGATTCCTCCAAGCATCACATTTGTAACATATGGCATCCTTACAGAAACCTCCATAGCAAAGCTGCTCATGGCAGGTCTTCTGCCAGGCATCATGCTCTCGCTGCTCATGTGCATATCGATTGTGATACGCGTACACATTAATCCTGCGCTTGCCGGCGAAATAAAGGACAAAGTCAAGGCCGCCGCCGCTGCGCAGGAGCTGGCCAATGCCGCTGATGAAAGCCTTGCCGAGGAGGAGCGGGAAGAGCAATCCACAACCTTGTGGCAGGACCTCAAGCTCGCCATTCCGGCAATAGTGCTCATACTCGTCGTGCTTGGCTCAATGTACACGGGTCTTGCCACTCCTACTGAATCGGCCGGCTTCGGCGCAATCGGCGCTTTCCTCATCGTAGTCATTCAGGGCAGAATGAAGTGGGGGCTCTACAAGGGCGCAATGAAAGCCGCAGCGCGCACCGGCTGCATGATTATCTTCCTGCTTATCGGCGGTTTCTGTCTGAGCTATGTTATAAGCTACCTTGGTATTGCCCAAAAACTTGCCTCCACAATCGCTGCGGCCGGTGTAAACAGATGGACCATGATGATTCTTCTGTTCATTCTCTGGTTTGTGCTTGGCTGTCTTATGGACCCCGGAAGCATGGTAATTCTCACCATTCCCTTTGTCTTCCAGACCCTCACATCAATGGGCTTCGACCCTATATGGATTGGCGTGGTCTCCACGCTGTGCGTTGAGATTGGCATGATTACGCCTCCCGTAGGGCTGAACCTGTTCATCCTTCGCTCCTCCACAGGTGTTGAGATGTCACAGATTATAAAGGGCGCTCTGCCCTATGTCGCGGTTCTCATCATCGGTCTGGTAATTCTCTGTATCTTCCCGCAAATTGCCCTGCTCCTGCCCTCTCTTATGTAATAAGGCGCAGAAATGCGTTTTGAAGAAGAAAACAAAACTGCTAAAGGAAAAGAGGTAAAACAATGAAAAAGTATGCAAAAATCTTGTGCTCAATTCTCGCGCTGGTAATGCTCCTGTAGATCGGAAGAGCACACGTCTGAACTCCAGTCACGATCAGATCTCGTATG
>CATJWG010000049.1 GCA_949744165.1 uncultured Eubacteriales bacterium
GCCCGAAGCGGCTCATTCAAGTTCAAAAACGAGCTTGGAGAGGATGCCGAGAAGGCGGACATAGACATAATCGGACAGTTCGGCGTGGGATTTTACTCTGCGTTTATGGCCGCGGACAAGGTGACCGTGATTTCAAAAGCCTACGGCGCGGACACCGCGTCAAAATGGGAGAGCGAGGGCGCCGACGGCTACACAATTTCCGACGCGGAGCGTGACGCCGCGGGGACCGATGTTATTATGCACATAAAGCCTGACAGCGAGGATGAGAAGTACAGCCACTACCTTGAGTCCTGGCGCTTGCAGGAGCTTATAAAGAAATACTCCGACTATGTGCGCTGGCCCATAGTCATGGATGTTGAGCACTACGAGCAACAGGAGACCGGCGAGACGGACGAAAACGGCGAGCCAAAGAAGGACTATGTGTCCGTAATGCGCGAGGAGACTGTAAACAGTATGGTGCCGATATGGCAGCGCGCGAAGAGCGAGGTCTCCGACGAGGATTGCATTAAATTTTACAAGGAGAAATTCCACGACGGTGAGGACCCGCTGGCCGTTGTCCGTGTCAACGCCGAGGGGATGGTGTCCTACAGGGCGATGCTGTTTATACCCGCCCGTGCGCCGTATGACTACTACACGCGCGACTATAAGCCGGGCCTTGAGCTTTATAGCAGCGGAGTGATGATAATGGATCGCTGTGCGGACCTTCTTCCGGAGTGCTTCCGCTTCGCAATGGGCGTGGTGGACTCACCCGACCTGTCGCTGAACATCTCCCGCGAGCTTTTGCAGCACGACCGCCAGCTTAAAATTATCGCCGGCAATCTTGAAAAGAAAATAAAAGCCGAGCTGAAAAAGCTGCTGGAAAATGACGCGGAGAAATACGCAACATTCTGGAAGAGCTTTGGAACGCAGATAAAGTACGGCGTTGTGGCCGACTACGGAATGAAGAAGGACCAGCTCAAGGACCTGCTTGTTTACGAGGGAAGCCACGGCGAGGGATATATTTCCCTGGACGAGTATGCAAAAAAGATGCCTGAAAGTCAAAAATATATATACTACGCAGCGGCGGAGAACGCCCAGCGAGCGTCAAAGCTGCCGCAGAGCGAGCAGGTTCTTGATGCAGGTTTTAATCTGCTGTACATGACCGAGGATGTGGACGAGTTTGTCGTGCAGCTTCTGGGAGAGTACGAGGGGAAAAAGTTCTGTAACGTCAGTTCGGACGACCTGGGATTGGAGACCGATGTGCAGAAAGCCGACACCGAGCGTAAGGAGGAGGAAAACCGTGCTCTGCTCGATTTTGTGAAGGAAAGTCTTGATGGACAGGTCGAGAGCGTGAGGCTG
This sequence comes from uncultured Eubacteriales bacterium, assembly GCA_949744165.1. Classification (GTDB taxonomy): domain Bacteria; phylum Bacillota; class Clostridia; order Oscillospirales; family Oscillospiraceae; genus JAMPGF01. The sequence continues at coordinate 1,339 of CATJWG010000049.1, forward strand.
TCACATAAGCTGAAAAGCCACCCCGTATGCCTGACAACGGAGGGGGATATTACGCTTGAGGTGGAAAAGTATTTCAACAGTCTTCCCATGGCTGCGCAGCAGCCGGTGAAGGCTAAGAAGGTGCTCGAGCTCAACGGAGAGCACCCCGCGTTTGAGGCGCTTAAAAAATCCTACGACGAGAATAAGGACAAGGCAAAGACTATGTCCAGAATCCTGCTCGGTCAGGCCAAGCTTATTGCCGGACTTCAGCTTGACGACCCCTCATCATACGCCGAGCTGGTGTGCACGCTGTTTTAAGAGCGGGAGATTCCAGACATAATCGTTGACATAATTCCTGAAATATTATATTCTATCTACATGAAAGACCACACGAAAGCGGCATAGCCGCTTTCGTGTGCAGGACATATGAACCGGAGAGGTGAGCATGGAAAAAAAGCTGGGCGTATACATACACATACCATTCTGCGCGTCAAAATGCGCCTATTGCGACTTTTATTCTTTGGCGGATTGCGAAAAGCTTATGCCGAAGTACCACAATGCCATCATAGAGCACATAAGAGCCTCAACGGTGCAGCTTCAGGAGTATTTTGTGGACACAGTATATTTCGGAGGCGGTACGCCGAGCTTTTACGGCGCAAGAAAGCTTATGGAAATTTTCAATGAGCTCAAGCGCTGCGGACTGGTGTATAAAACGGCCGAGGTGACGGTTGAGTGCAATCCGGACAGCATGAAACGGCGAGACCTGAGTATACTTCTTGAGGCGGGGGTAAACCGCCTGTCGATAGGCGTGCAGTCTGCCAACGACGATATATTAAAAATAATAGGCCGCCGGCATAACTGGCTTCAGGCTGAAACGGCAATGAAAAACGCTCGCATAGAGGGTTTTGAAAACGTCAGCCTTGACCTTATTTATGGTCTGCCGAGTCAGACGAAGACAGATTGGGCAGATACGCTGGCAAAGGCCATCGCCCTGAAGCCGGAGCATATCTCCTGTTATGGGCTGAAGCTCGAGAAGGGAACACCGATGTACAGCTACAAGGATTCTCCCTTCCTGCCGGATGACGACGAGCAGGCGGATATGTACCTGTACGCCGCAGAGACGCTTGAGCGCTTCGGTTACAGGCAGTATGAGATAAGCAATTTCGCACAGCGGGGGAAGGAGTCGCGACACAACCTGAAATACTGGCATCTGCGCGACTACATAGGCTTCGGACCCGGGGCACATTCCTTTGTAAACGGCATACGCTATAGCTATGTCAAAGATTTACCCAGGTACATAAGAGGTATTCAGAATGAGGATACTATCATAGACGAGTATGAGAAGATAGGCCCGCTGGAGCGTGCGGCGGAATATATCATGCTCGGAATGAGAACGATACGCGGTATAAGCGAGAAGGAGTACCACCGGTTTTACCGGAGCAGCTTTGAGCCGATTGAAGAAATGCTCAAGGAGTACGAATACAAGGGCTGGGCCATGCGGGAAAACGACCGCTGGCGCTTTACGCCATCCGGCTTCCTTCTTTCAAACCTGCTTATCGGACTTCTGCTGGATAAGCAGGGCGAGTATAAGGCGGCGGGGAACCCATGGATTGACACGATGGATATGTTTGTTGAGAAGACCGAGCTTCCCGAGGGCGACGAGGTTTTCTATTACAGCAAGAGAGAAAAATAAGCGTCCTTTTAATAGAAAACACTTAAA
>CATJWG010000050.1 GCA_949744165.1 uncultured Eubacteriales bacterium
ATTTTTATATTCCAAACGGCGTTTTCGCCGGTTCGGACCATTTTATCAAGCCGTGCTGCGGCTTCTGGCAGAAACGACAAACTCCTCAATAAAGATTTCCTCGCTCTTCTGCACTGCCTTCTGATAGATATCAAGCTTTTTATCCTTGAGCTTTTCAAGCGAAGAGGTCTCTTTCTTGGCCTCGATAACCTCGGCACGCTTTTCCTCTTCCTTTTTTCTTATCAGCGCCAGCTGTTCGGTCTCCCGCTCAATGTCGGCCTCAAGCGCGCGCAAGCCGCCCTGATACATAATTGCATCGGTAATGGTCAGGCCTTCGGCCTTGCGAATGCAGTATTCTTCATTATATTCACGGTAATTGTTTTTGACCGAGTCGAGCTTCTCCTCCTGCTCACGTACCTGCAAAAGAATCATTGCGTGCTCCCCCTGCAGCGCTTCGAGAGTCTGCTGCTTGAATGACAGCACAGAGTCAAGGGAGAATTTGAATTTCTTCATACCTGAGTGTACTCCTGTGGATTATTTGAGTATTTTTCCGAGCTGCTCAAGGCATTGCTCGTATGAAAACGCCTCGTTGACGTCCTGTGTGAGAAAATCATTTACTGCGTCAATTTTCGACATGGCAAAGTCGAGCTTGCGGTTGCTGCCCGGCTTATAGGCTCCTATAGCAATGAGGTCGGCATTTTTTTCGTACACGCTCATTATATCGCGCAGGCGTGATGCAAGCTGCCGGTGCTCGGGGGAAACTATTTCCACCATCAGACGTGAGATGCTCGCGCCGACGTCAATAGCTGGATAATGATTGCTGTTTGCCAGCGCACGGGAAAGGACTATATGTCCGTCAAGTATACCGCGCACTGTGTCTGCTATGGGCTCGTTGGTGTCGTCGCCCTCGACCAGAACGGTATACACGCCGGTTATTGAACCGGTTTTGAAGTTTCCGCTGCGCTCAAGCAGCTTTGGCATCTCCGCGTACATCGACGGGGTATAGCCGCGGGAGACGGGCGGCTCCCCTATGGCAAGGCCAATCTCGCGTTGGGCCATGGCGAAGCGGGTCAGGGAGTCCATCATCAGCAGCACGTCATATCCCATGTCTCGGAAATACTCCGCTATGCCCGTAGCAACAGAGGGGCACTTCATGCGCAGCATCGCCGGCTGGTCAGAGGTAGCAACGACGAGAATTGAACGCTTCATGCCCTCCTCGCCCAAGTCCTTCTGCACAAACTCCAAGACCTCACGGCCTCGCTCGCCAACAAGGGCAATAACATTTATATCGGCAGTTACGTTCTTGGCTATCATTCCCATGAGCGTACTCTTGCCGACGCCGGAGCCGGCGAAGATTCCAATACGCTGACCCTTGCCGATTGTGATAAGGCCGTCGATGGCCTTTACGCCGAAATGCATACGCTCCCTTATCGGCGGGCGCTGGAGAGGATTTATATATCCACCTCCTACACAGTAGGGCGTTCCGCCCTCAAACGGGCCCTTTCCGTCAATCGGCTGGCCCATGGCATTTATGATGCGGCCGCGCAGGAACTCGCCCACCTGAAGCGTGAGCTGCGCGCCGGTATTCCGCACAAAGTTGCCCGCGGAGATGCCGTTCATATCTGAGTACGGCATAAGCAGAATATGGTCGTTCTTGAAGCCAACGACCTCTGCCGTCACCTGCCCTCCGGAGTCCCCGTTATAGATGCGGCAAATGTCGCCAACCGCCGCGCGTCCTCCCGAAGCCTCGATAGACATGCCCACGATATTTTCGATTTTCCCTGTCAGACTGTACGCTTCCGCATTATAGACCTGACGGGCCATTTGCTGAAAAACTGAAGGCATTGCTCCACTCCAAAAGGCCTATGGCCTGACTTAACAATTAAATACTTAAAGGCTGATGCTTATTCCCGATGCGCTGTTGGCCGTATCCATCAATATGGTACGCAAATTATGCATCTGAGTGGCAGCACTTGCGTCGATTATCTCGTCCGGCATTTCAATTATGCAGGTTCCGGACTCATCGTCAGCCATTGGGATTATTCTTACACGGTCCGATAACGCGGACAGCGCCGCGGTCAGCGATGCGGGCATCTGGGTCAGGCGCTTTGCGTCGCACTCGGCTATATAGATATGCACCCATTCGCGGCGCTTGCGTTTGTCTATGGCGGTCTGTATCATGCGGCTTATCACGTCCGCACTGCTTTTAAGGCTGACGCACACAACCTTTTCGGCAACTGCCAGGGCCAAGTCCCGCAGGTCCGGCACAAAGCTGTCCATGTGGCGGTCAAGCTCGGCGCCCGCTTTTTCAAGGAAAGCGTTGACCTCTCCCTCAAGCGCGGCAGCCTGGAGCTCACGCTCGCGCGCTCCCTCCTCCACGGCCTTGGTCATTCCCTGCGCATAGCCCTCTCGGAAACCGTCTTCGCGTGCGTCGGAGTACACCTTCTGTGCCTTGAGCTCGGCGTCCAATCGTGCCTTTTCCTTTATCTGCTCGGCTTGGGCATGAGTCTCCTCAAGGATTTTGTCGGCCTGAATCTGGGCATAGCTGACGGGGTTTGGCTCCTCCGGTTCGGGCTGAACCTCCTCGGGCTGCTCACTCTCCGCTTCGCTGCCTGCCTCAAGCTCGACTTCTTCCTCAAGCTCGGGCTCATTATCCAGCACGAGCTCCTCAGCGACCGGAAAACGGTAGCTTTCCACAGCCTTGGCACGGGAAAAGGCTTTGAATACGTTAGGCAATTATATCGTCCTTTCCGCCCTTCAAGATGATGATTTCGCCCTTCTCCTCCAAATCGCGGATAATATCCACGATGCGCTGCTGGGCATCCTCGACGTCCTTCATGCGAACATTGGTGGTAATCTCCAGGTCGTCCTTGATGTTCTGAACCATACGGCTGGACATGTTGTTGAACAGCTTGTTGGCAACCTGCTCGTTGACGGCCTTGAGGGCCAAGACGAGGTCTCTCGGGTCGCAGTCACGCACAAAGCGCTGGACCGAGCGGTCGTCCATGTTGATGATGTCCTCGAACACGAACATGCGCTTGCGTATCTCGTCGGCCAGCTCCTGGTCGTAGGTCGCAAGGCCGTCGAAGATG
>CATJWG010000051.1 GCA_949744165.1 uncultured Eubacteriales bacterium
AGCATACTCTCAGCCAGAGTGGTTTTGCCGCTGTTTCCGTGGCCCATCAAGCAGACATTGCGGATGTTTTTTGTTTCGTACCCCATGTGGATTCTCCTTAATAAAAAATACTCAAGCAAGAGGCTATGCCTCTTGCTTGAAAAGGTCTCGCTGCGCTTTGCGCCTCGGTTGTCCGCCTGCGGCGGACAATTCAGCGCGCTCCGCGCAGAGTATTTTTTCTGAGGCGCATGTCCCCAGAAAAAATGATTTCATTTTTTCACGGCTTACGAGCCGCGAACTCTGCGAGACTTTTCCAGCTTTTAAAAATTATACACTATAAATCCGCTGTTTGCAACAAGCTTTTTTGTGAATTTAACAATTATTTTGGTCTCATCTTTGCAGTCCGAAGCTGATAACCAGGGTCGGCAAAAGCCACAGAAGCATGAACAGCAACGCGTTAGAGGCTGTTGCGCTGTCAAACGCACCGGTCCAGCACAGAAGAAACATCAGTATAAGGCCCACAACCGAGCCCGCAGCAGAAATACCCGCTCCCATGCGAGCGGCCGAATACAGCCTTCTGCCCCTGTCCGACAGCTCCACAAGCGAGGCCATATTTTCGCGCAGAGACACTGCCGCAGGCTTGACAGTCTGTTCCGGCAGCGCCGCGGACAGCTCAAACCGCTCGGTGTAGGAAGGGAACTCGAACATATCCGTCGGCATACGAAATTTTTTCTTTATCATCATCGGCGTTATGTTGAAGTCGCGCAGTGCAAAAACCGGCTGGCATTTCGAGCGCAGCAGCACCGCCAACGCGCGCTGCACCGACGCCACAGGCTTGTAATTCATCGTGAAAATACCCACCAGCGAACCGTTTATCGCCGTGAACACCGAGCTTTTCGTGCTCAGCTTCTGCGGCACTCGGATTCCCATAAGATTCATAAAGCCAGTGCTGCCGACATACACGCTCTCGCCGTTTACCATGGCTGTCATGCCTCCGCCGTCGTGGGGCGCAAAGTTTTCAACACGGCTTATGGAGTACCCCTGCTTGCGGATAAGCTCGGAAAAGCTCTGCGCCAGCCCGCTTCCAGACGCGGCCACAACGCTTCCGGTGTAGCCTATCACCTTGTCCGTAAACGCACCTTCCAGTATGCGTATGCCGGCAATCTCCACAGTGCCGGGCGGAAAAACATCGCTGTCGGTTATGATTATACTCCGGCTCTTGCCAATCTCCCGCGCGCCGGACCAGCCGGCCACGGCGCAGCCGCTGTGAAACATCCGCCGCGCTGTTATCGCAAACGGCAGGGCAAAGCACAGCGCACCAGAGAACGCGCAGCCCACCGACATGAGCGCGGATACGCAGTGCAGCGCGGTCTTTGGCCGTCCGTGCCCCAGCCCCGCCAGCAGTCCCAGCACCAGCGCCAGCGCAAACAGCAGCGGCGCGAGCATCGAATACACATACTCACCCAGATCCGCCTCCTCGCCGCGCGTTATAAAGCCGCGGGTATCCCGCTCATAGCGCAGCAGGGACGCGCCTGCGGGCGTTCGCACTGAGGCCATGGGCAAGAGCTTTTTGCTTTTCGTCAGCAGGCGGAAGCTGCTTTTGTATCCGCGGCAGGTAAAATAGCCGCCCAAGATTGAAAAGGTCAGCGCCAAGGCCGACACCGCACAGAATGGCAGTCCGTAATCCTCAATGTTCATCGACGCGGTCGCCGCCGCGTCAAGCAGGGAAAAAATGCAGGCCGCAGCCACCAGGCTGTCAAACCCTGGTCTTGCCCTCACCGCCGCCATGACTCCTGAGGTGAGCACATCCAGCCCTATCACCATCACCGTAAGCTGCATTATCAGCAGGGTCATCGATACTGCGCGCATACTGTTTCCCAGCGCGCCGAAAAGCGGCAGCACAGAGTACCATGCAAAGGTGATATAAACCATCACCAGCGACACCGCCGCAGCCAAACGGCTGCGCAGCTTCAACGAGTGAGCCTGGCTGGCATAAAGCTTCGCCGCGCGCTCCGGCTCCATCTCGGGTATATTCTCGTCCTCAGCCTCAATCGTCGGCGACTGCGTCTCCGCCCTTTTGCGCTGGCCGCGCCTTATGGCAATAAGAGCGAGCATGGCCACTATAGGCGAGAGGAAGCGCTCTCTGGGGCCTTCATTCTGCTTTGTCTCAAAACGCCCTGCCCTGCTGCCGTCCCCGTCCTCTACGCTGTCCTCATCATCCTCGGACAGCTCCGGCTCTGGGTAGTCCTTTGCGGCGTACTGCTCGCGCTCGTCAGAATCGACGAGATTGCGTATGGTGTACTCCCTGCCGTCATAGACAAGGCGCGGTCCTCCCGACTGAGCTTCCCCGCGCTCCTGCGTTTCGTCCTCCCCGTCCGGCCCAGGCTCAAGGGGAGGCTGAGCAGCCGAGCGCGGGGTGTATATGCGCACAGTTTCGTCCTCAGGCGGCGGAGTCGGGGCAGCCTCATGGCCGACAAGCTCGTCTATGCTGCTGAAGCTGGCCTCGTTTATGGTCTGGTCCAGCGCCTGCATGACTATACGGCGGCTTAGCTCACTGCGGCTTTCGTTCTCCCTCGGCCTTTCCGACACCGTCTGCTTATACTCTGCCAGAATATCATCAAGCGAAAA
>CATJWG010000052.1 GCA_949744165.1 uncultured Eubacteriales bacterium
GAAATGCGCGTGTTGTACGTCGGCATGACCCGCGCGCGGGAGCGCCTTTTCATGACCTGCACAATGAAAAACGCACAGGAAAAGCTGGACAAGCTGCGCGCGGGCCTCTCCGCCCCCATAGCGCCGGAGCTGCTGCGCGCGGGCTCCTGCTTCGCCCGCTGGCTGTCTGCTGCCGCACTGGTCGGGGACGGCGGCGGGATTGAAACTAAGATGATATGCTCCACCGCCGCACCCGAGAGCGAACAGAGCGCTCCCAGCCCTGCGCCTGCCGGTGACGACGCCTATGAGCGCGTTCGTGTGCGTCTGGACTGGCGTTATCCCCACGCCGGCGCGTCCGCACTGCCCTCAAAGCTGACCGCGACAGGTCTCAAGGGCCGTTCGGACGACGCCGAACGCACAGATGATGCTGAAATGCTTGTCCACGAGGAAGCGGGAGCAGGCTTTCGCCGTCCCACTCTTGGAAGCGCTCCCGCGCAGGATGCTGCCAGTCGCGGCACCGCCACGCACTCGCTGCTTCAGCACATGGACCTCAGCCGAGCCGCGGATGAGCGGGGCGTACACGCCGAGCTTGAGCGTTTGAGTGCCAGTGGTGTTCTCACGCGCGCGCAGGCTCAAGCCGCCGATATCCGCTCCGTCATGCGCTTCGGCGCGTCCGCACTGTGCCGCAGGCTGCTCTCCGCGCAGGAAATGCGGCGCGAATTCCGTTTCACCCTTATGGCTGAGGCCTCGGACTATTTCGATGCTCCAGCCGGCGAACGCCTTCTGCTCCAAGGCGTGGTCGACTGCTTCATAGTAGAAGACGGCCGCATAACTGTAATAGACTACAAAACTGACCGCGTCATCGCCGCAGAAGCCGCGGAGCGCGCGCAGGTCTACGCCGGCCAGCTCAACGCCTATGCCGCCGCTCTTGAGCGTATTCGCAAGCTTCCGGTGAGCCAGAAGCTTGTATATTTCCTTACCCCCGGCACCTGCTGCGAGGTTTAAAAAAGTACAAAACAGAGACGATCCGTAAAATGTGGACCGTCTCTGTTTTCAGGTTACGAAGGAAGTGTCAGGTTGCCTGGGAATAATGGCTCGCTCCGCTTTTTTTGAGCTTGAACTTTCTCGTCTCGGCCTGGAGCATGTGAACCTGGTCGAACAGCTCCGAGCTCACGGCAGCAGATTCCTCGCTGCTGGCGGAGTTGGTCTGAACGACGGAGGAAATCTGTCCTATGCCCTCGGAGACCTGAGTCAGGGCCTCGGACTCTGCGTTTATTGCCTCTGTTATCGCGGCAATAGCGCTGTTGGAACGCGTGACGAGCTCCTGCGCCTTTTCCAGAGACGCGGACACCTCCACCATTATCTTGTTTCCGCGTTCTGTGGTGCTTATCGAGTTTTCGATAAGGTCCTTGGTCGCTTTGGCCGCCTCGTCGGACTTTGAGGCAAGGTTACGCACCTCATCGGCGACGACCGCAAAGCCCTTGCCCGCAGACCCCGCACGCGCAGCCTCCACTGCGGCGTTCAGCGCCAGAATATTGGTCTGGAAAGCGATGTCCTCAATCGTGGCAATTATCCGTCCAATCTGCTGAGAGGCCTCGGCGATGTCCTGCATGGCGGACACCATGTTGCGCATCTGCTCGCTGCTGAGCGTAACCTGCTCGCTGGTGAGCTGGGCGCTGCGTTGAGCTTCGGCTGCAGCGGCGACATTTTTCTCCGAGCTCTTGGACAGGTCCGCAACAGTGGCATAAATCTCCTGCACGGCGCTGGCCTGCTCGGTAGCTCCCTGGGCAAGTGCCTGTGCGCCGCTTGAAAGCTGCTCGGCGTGTCCGGACACTCTCCTTTCGGCCTGGCTTATGTTCTCCATGGCGCTTGACAGGGCCACGGTAAAGCTGCCCAGCGACTCCTCAATAGAGCGGAAGTCGCCTATGTAGTCTATGGAGGTATCCACGTCAAAGTTGCCGGCGGACAATTCGCCCATGACACGGTTTATGTCTTGTACATATGTTTGTATACGCTGTACAGACTGCTCAAGCGTACCCGCCAGCTTTCCGAGCTCGTTTTTCGATGTGTAGTCCAGCTTGAGGTCAAGATTGCCCTGCTGAAGCGGCATGGTTCTCTCTGTGATACGGAGTATGGGCCGGATGATATAGCGCATAACATACAGCACCAGACTGACAAGAGCGATAAGCACCAGAAAAAGGCACACGCATGACATAACGTGCATCAGTTTTATGGTATAGCGCATGCTCTCCGAGCTCTCCTCGCTCAGCGCGGTGCCGCGTTCAACGACCTGATCGAGCAGGCCCACAAGCGTGGTGAGGTTTGACTGTATCGTTTTCTGGTAATACTGCTGTGCGCCGTCAGGGTCCGTTTCCAGCTGCGTTAGCACGGTGCCGGCAGACTCGTGGAGCTGACGGTGCAGAGGCTCTATCTGTGCGCGAAGATTCGCCACCTGTTCGTCGTTCATGTCCTGCTCAGCGTACAGCCATTTTCCAAGGGCGCAGGCAGTATAGTCCATGCTGCCTGTAAACTCCGTTCCGGCGTATAGGGCGTTGCTCAGATTGCCCGACCATTTGTAGTGTGCCACCTCGGCCTTTTGAGCGCTGTCAAGCAATGCGCTTGCCTGAAGGCTGGCGTCATGTGTACGGTCCATTCGAATAATGTTCACGGTCATAACTCCGCTGAACAGCAGCACAGATATGATTGCCGCAATTACACGGATATTGATTGACCTGCTGATGCTTTTGCCCATGATTCTGGAGCCTCCTTAAACTTCGTTTCCAAAAAACGGCCTTACCGTTTTTGAAGGTTAGGTCATTACGCTGTTTGAGCTTTTATCGTGTAGTATTGTTATTATAGCATCTTCTTGGCAAATTGCAATAAAAAACCTGCACCGAATTTTTGAAAATAAAGGAAAAGGGTATTGCAAAGCGAAAAAAGCTGTGCTAAAATACATTTTGCGTCTTGTAACCATGCCTATAGCATACTCAAGACAGCTCAAATTAAGGAGAAAATTATATGAAGCCCGGAATTCACCCTGATTATAAGCAGACCACCATCCGCTGTGCCTGCGGCGAGATTATCGAGACCGGCAGCACCAGGCAGAACATCACCGTTGAAATCTGCTCGAAGTGCCAC
>CATJWG010000053.1 GCA_949744165.1 uncultured Eubacteriales bacterium
CTCTAACGCCTGATCCATAAGTTTTTAACCACACTCAAACTCGTCGTAATGTTCCATCAGATGTGCAAAACTTTGGAGCTTCATATCTTTATCAGACAAGATCACATGTTCTCTACCGCCGACCAGCTCCAGAGGCCATGTTATGCCTATATCTGGATCATTCCAGACTATACCGTCATCACTGGCTTTGTCTCAAGAAATAGGCTGTCGGCAGGAATCAGCTTCCCGGCAGGTGCATCGATACGATTATATCTATTGAGCAGAAGTGGAAATCTATGCTGTCCTGGGCGACATCAATTGAAACTTCTGAAATCTTCTCTGCTTCGTCAAATATTTCAATTCGATCAAAACTGGGAGCGTTAGCGATAACCCTTCCGTTTTGAAGCACAGACGCGGCATAAGCATTACTACTGGTCAAAAGGTGGATATTTATTTTACTGCGATAGGTTTATTTGACATGCCTATTGAACAGCAGCTCTTGAAAATGGCGGAGAAACTGCAAAGGCAAGAGGAGCTTATACAAACATCTGCATAAGAAAAAGGGGGTAGCCCATTTTATGGGGTTACACCCTTTTTCTTCTTTATCAGCCATTGGCGTTTAAGCCGCTGTTTTTATTTCTCCAGCTCCGCCAGAAGCTTGTCATAGCTCCAGCGGCCGCTGATATACTCGTACTCGCCCGCGGCGAAGGAGGCAAGTTCCTCGCCGCTTATCTCCACTCCGTCAACGAAGCTGGGGCCGTTTTCCACGAAATCATACTCCTCCGGCAGGTCCGGTTCACCGTTGCCGTTTACGTCGTTGAAGTTGCGGGTGAGAATCTGCGCCGTGACATCAATCGTACACTCTGGCCCTATGGTCATATAGGTCGTATTCATGACAAGCCCCGCGTAGTCGCTGTTGTAGTTTCTCAGGCTGTTTTTGCCGGGGCAGTACTCATAGCCATAGTTGCCCATCGCACCGTAAGCCCAATGGTCCATGAGAGTGTGCACCTCACCGTTTCTGTATGTGTACAGACTGACGAAGTATCCGTCCATCCCCGCTGTGAGCTCTGGAATCTCGTCGCCGTCAACGTCGATAAGGTCGTATTTAACCGTACCAAATTCGATGACACTGTCCCCGCTCGGCTCGGGATTGTCCAACTCACACTGCGCAGCTATTTCTCTGTACCCCTCGCGCCATGGTTCCGGTATTGTCTCTGGCGTAGGCTCCAGTGTCAGAGCTGAGGTGGGCTCAGGACTGTCAATCCCGGCACATGGCTTTTCCGCCGGCTGCGCGGCCACCGGCGTTTTTTCCTCGGGCACATGGTCTAAAGGCGCCTGGGCTTTCGCACAGGAACTCAGCAGCACAGCCGTGAGGAGATACCAACGCCGCAGGGCGTGTAACTTTTTGTTTCATCCTGATTTTTCCTCCTTGTCGCTCGCTTTCTAATCCATTTTAGCACCGCTGTAAGCAACGGGCAAGATTCTGCGGTGGATTTTGGCATTTTACCTCCGCGGCGAATAGAATGAATCAGCACTATACTCCGCTCATAGCAGGAAAGGATGGATAATTTTGAAAATTTACGTTGTGACAAGAGGCGACACCCTGTACAGTATTGCACGCCGTTTTTCCGTTTCGATGGACGATCTGATATATGCAAACCAGCTTCAAAACCCCTCCGTACTGGCCGTTGGCCAGGCCCTCGTAATCCCCGTGTCCGACATCCGGCATACTGTCTCACGCGGTGAGAGCCTCTACTCAATCGCCCGGCGCTATGGTGTCAGCGTCGAGACGCTTAGACGCGCCAACCCCTCCCTCGGCGCATCGGGACGCATTTACCCTGGGCAGATACTTATCATTCCGCTCAGCGGTGAAATTCTCGGCGAAATAGTCGTTGACGGCTACGCCAGCAACATGTCGGAAAGCACTCTGCGCCAGTCCCTGCCTTATCTGACATTTTTGTCGCCCTTCTCCTACCGCGCAGAGGGAAACGGCGCGGTTACTCCCAATTTTAATGTTGATGTATCCATGGCTGAATCTTATGACACCGCCGCGCTGATGGTGATAACGAACCTGAAGGAGTCGGGCGGGTTTTCCAGCGATGCGGCCCACCAGCTTCTGACCGACCAGGCCTCGCAGGATAACTTCCTTGACAACATTCTCGCCACTCTGCGCGCTGGCGGATATTATGGCGTGAGCCTTGACTTTGAGTATGTCTACCCCTTCGACCGCAGCAGCTTTAACCAGTTTCTCAGTCGTCTGGCCGACATACTGCATGAAAACGGCTACATACTCGTAAGCGCGCTGGCGCCCAAGCTCTCAGCCAATCAGCAAGGTTTCCTCTATGCAGCCCACGACTATGCCTTTCACGGTAAGACCTCGGACTATGTGGTGCTAATGACTTATGAATGGAGGTTATTAGCACATAAGCTGAAACCCATGAAAATAAAAAGTTTTGAAAACAATGTCTGCATTAGTCTCTTTACATAAACATGTCAAATATTTTGTTGGACAAGCTAATACTATTTTGAACAGGGCACGATGTAACAATCGTGCACCGTTTCTATGCCCATTTTACAATTATAAGAGCTGCCAAAAAAGTCAGTAGATAAACTTTGATGGCTGCTTGTGTACCGCGCTTGGATGGGAGCCGGTTTGCGTCACGATACAGCCTCATGTAATCGCGTGCTGTGTATTCGCTCACGCCGTATTTTTCAGCGGCCTGACAGCTGCTGAACTTGCCGTCGTAGATCCGGCGGCTGATGTCTATGCGTTCTTCTTTTGTGTATTTCAGCTAACCGTCCTGTTCACTTCAGGGCTGTCTATGTACATGCCTGTTCTTGCTCTCTCCCATTATACTCGTTCTCTACTAAAACTCCCCCCTCTGTGTCCAGTTTTATTTTAACAGTACAAAAAAGTCCCCCGCCGTTTCCTTACATTTTTCACTGACACTGACGCTCTGAAGTAAAATGGGAGCAAATAGAACAAACCCACTGAGAGAGAATCTCAGTGGGGTAAGTAAGAACCCTCGTGAAGTGATGTGAACGTGCGGGAAATCGCATAAGTTCCAAAAACTTTTCGGCGTAAGATAGGCGTGAATTGGCGTAAATCAGTGGCGTAAGGCCTCACGCCTGCTCTTACGAGCTCACGCATACAG
>CATJWG010000054.1 GCA_949744165.1 uncultured Eubacteriales bacterium
AGCTGGATAAGCTCGCCGCCGGCAAGGGCATTGAGATAAGCTACACCGAGTTCAACGGCCAGAACGACCAGACCATGCTCAACCAGATAGGCGCGCAGGTAGTCAGCGACGGCTATAACGCCATTATTCCCATTGCCACCCTCGCAGCCCAGTGCATGGTCACCGCTACGGAGGGCACAGATATCCCAGTAGTCTACGCCGCCATCTCCGACCCCGGCGAGGCCGGCGTGACCGGAATCGACAACGTCACCGGCACCTCCGACGCGCTGAACACCCCCTTCATTCTCGACATGATGTTAGCGATTAACCCCGAGGTCAAAACCGTCGGCCTGCTCTATTCCAACTCCGAGCCCAACTCCGTCACCCCCATCGCCGAGGCCAAGGCTTACCTCGACGAAAAGGGCATCAAATATATCGACAAAACCGGCAACACCAACGACGAGGTTATCACCGCGGTAAACTCCATGCTCGACCAGGTTGACGCGGTGTTCACCCCCACCGACAACATCGTCATGGGCGCTGCCGGAGTCGTGGCCGAAATTTTGGCCGAAGCGAAGATTCCCCACTACACGGGCGCGGACTCTTTCGTTACCGCCGGTGCCTTCGCCACCTGCGGCGTCAATTACACCGAGCTGGGCGCCTACACCGCGGACATGGCAGTTGAGATTCTCCAGAGCGGCACAGTTCCCGAGTACCACGTCATGGACGGCGGCATCATCACCGTCAACACCGAGACCGCCGCGGCCATAGGCGCCGACTACAGCGTGTTTAACGACATGGCCGGAACAGTTGTGGAAGTGCAGACTCAGGGGTGAAAAAGTCAAACAGAAGGCTCTGAAAGAGCCTTCTGTTTGAGTGGCTGCGCTTCGCTTCGCGCCTCACCTCCTGCCGCTGTCAGCTGCAAGTGGTGAGGCGCGAAGCGAAGCTAATCTTTTTCGTTTGAAAGGTCCTGCCTTTCAAACGAGACCGGAGGTCTATATGTTGACATACGCAGTAGTTAGCAGCGCGCTGGAGCTGGGGTTTATCTACGCTCTGGTGGCTATGGCGCTGTTTTTGAGCTTTCGCATCCTGAACATAGCCGACATGACTACCGGCGGAGCCTTTGTGCTCGGCTGCGCGGTGTCCGCCACCGCGGCCGCGGCGGGGCATCCGTTTTTGGCGTTGCCGCTGGCGATGCTCGCCGGAGCCGCGGCGGGCTTCATCACCGCCGCACTGCAAACCCGTTTCGGCGTGCCGTCAATTCTGGCCGGCATCATCACCGACACGGGGCTGTACACAATAAACCTGACCGTGATGGGTTCGGCAAACGTGAACCTGCTCAAAACCACCACCGTTTTTACCACGGTGCAGGACCTTCTGGGCAAGGATTCCCCGTATAAGCTCCTTGTCGCGGCAGTGATAAGCATTGCGGTCTGCGCGCTGCTCATTCTGTTTCTCGGCACGCGCCTGGGCCTGTCCATCCGCGCAACGGGCGACAACCCCGATATGGTGCGCGCAAGCTCGATAAACACCGCGTTTACCATAACCGTGGGCCTGTGCGTGGCAAACGCGATGACCGCGCTTTCCGGTGCGGTGCTTGCGCAGTATCAGAAGTCCGCGGATATCAACCTTGGCACCGGCATGATTATCATCGGCCTGGCCTCGCTGATAATCGGCGAAACTATATTCGGCCACAGAAGCCTCTGGCTCAGGGCAGTCTCCGCGCTCGCGGGCAGCATAATCTACCGCTTCATCATCGCCATAGCCCTGCGCATGAATTTGCCGGCTGAGTTTTTGAAGCTCATATCCGCTATTATAGTGGCGCTGGCGATATCCATGCCGGCGATGCAAAAGAGCATACGCTTCCGCCGCCAGAGGCACGCTGCGGCCGCGGCACAGGCAAAGGAGGGGAACTGATGCTAAAGGTTGAAAAACTCTTCAAAACCTTCAACCCCGGCACGATAAATGAGAAAAAGGCGCTCACGGGGCTGTCGCTTATGCTGGAAACGGGGGATTTTGTTACCATAGTCGGCTCAAACGGAGCAGGTAAGAGCACGCTTTTCAACGCCATTGCCGGCAGCTTCTACCCCGACGCAGGACTCGTTGAGCTCGACGGAGAGGACATAACCTTCCTGCCGGACTACCGGCGCAGCAAGTACGTCGGACGCATGTTTCAGGACCCGCTGCGCGGCACCGCGCCGAACATGACGATTGAGGAGAACCTGGCTCTGGCCTATCTGCGCGCGTCGAAGCGCAGCTCGCCCTTCTCCCGCGTGTCGAAGGCCGACAGGGAGGAGTTCAGGGAGAGTCTGTCTCAGCTTGGCTTAGGGCTGGAAAACCGCATGAAGCAGCCCGTGGGCCTGCTCTCCGGCGGCCAGCGCCAGGCGCTGACCCTGCTTATGGCCACGCTGGTGACGCCGCGATTGCTGCTGCTGGACGAGCACACCGCCGCGCTCGACCCCGCCACGGCGGAGAAGGTGCTCGAGCTGACGAAAGACATAGTGGCAAAAAACAATATTACCTGCCTGATGATAACGCACAATATCCAGTCCGCGCTGGAGCTGGGCAACCGCACGATAATGATGAATGACGGAAAAATAGTGCTTGAGCTGTCCGGAGCCGAGCGAAAGGGCATGACCCTTGAAAAGCTCATGGTCCTGTTCAGGGAAAAGACGCAGAAGAATCTCGACAACGACCGAATGCTGCTCAATGATGAATAAAGCTAAAAGAGAGGCCAAACAGGCCTCTCTTTTGACTATCCCGTAAGCCCCCGCAGGGCTCGCGGCGCGTATGCCGCGAATAAAACCAACTATGTTTTCTGAGAACATGAGCCTCAGAAAAACTCTCCACGAAAAGCGTGCGTCGTCATTTTTTCACCGCAGGCGGCAAAAAATGTACGGCCATCAGCGGAGTGAAGCTTTTCAGATAAGAGGCCGCCTTACAGACTCTTATTTGACCGCTTTCGGATACGGCGCCCTCACGTCCGTTACTCCCAGCAAGTAGTCCACGCTCGTTTCATACAGTTCAGCGAGACTTATCAGCACGTCCGTCGGGATGTCGCGCCGGCCTATCTCGTAGTAGGAATAGCACACCTGAGAGCATTTTAAATAGGCCGCAACCTCCTTTTGCAGCAAATCTCTGTCCTCGCGCATGTCGCGGATTCTCCTGTACATCCCGAACTCCCCTTTGCCGATTATACTCTGATAAAAGTATAGGCAAAACATTTTGTTATATTGA
>CATJWG010000055.1 GCA_949744165.1 uncultured Eubacteriales bacterium
GTTCCAGCAGGGCGGTGACGTAGCGGCTACCAGAAATCATCTCCGCCTGCTCCAGTGTAAATTCGTCCACTACACTGACCTGCATGAGAAGTTCCAGCAGGTCGCTGTCCCAATGCACCAGCACCGCATTTTCCAGATAGTCGGCAAAGGCGCCCCGTATTTCCGTGCGAAGCTCTGGGCTGGGCAGGCTTCCCTCTTTCATCCGCAGGGCCGCGTGATGGAGGATATAGGCGTTTCCCTGGGCGTTATCCTGCAAAAACTGAATATTTTCTTCCGTGTAGATGACGCCGCAGGCGTCCAGATAACCGGTGATTTCCTTCCGTCCCATACGAAGATCTTTCTCCGAAATCACGACAAAACCACGCTTGATATGCTGGGGCATGAGCCACGAGGGGATGGGACTTCGGCTAATCAGGACGAGCCATATATCCTCCCGCTCCTCCAACGCCAAAATCTCACGGTGCAGCTCTTTGTTTTTCAGCCGGTGCAGGTCGTCGATTACCACCACGCAGCGGGTTTGTCGTTCTGGTTTCTCTGGGGGCACTGTCCCAAGCGCCTGGGACAGCTCCTCACAAGAGATATAGGTATATTTGCGGCCGGACAAATATTGGCATACCAGTTCCGTCTTTCCGTAGCCGGTGGCCCCGTAGAGGTAGACTGTCTGCGGCAAGCTCCGAGCGGTTTTCAGCTTTTTCAGTGCTGCTACCGGTGGGATATAGTTTTTGTCCATTGCTCAACCCCCTTTTTCCCAAAATGAGCGTAAAAAAGCCGCTCGGACAGCATAATTGCTTTCCTGTATTCTACTCTTTTCCCGCAAAGCTGTACACTATATAACTGTATAGTTTGGGCTTTCTTTTCTAAAAAATTTTAATACTGGTTTTGCCTGCCGGTGATAATAATCACGAGGGCCGCTATCAATAGCTTTGTACCCATGCAAACACGCACAGAGCGGGCTCTACAGACTGATACGCTGGTAGCTACTATAAATGAAATCCTGTCAAAAATGGGTTAAGGGGGCTGATGTAACTTTTCAACTCCGCAAAGGTCAATTACAGGTTTTTATTCCCGATACTGACTATAACCCAAAAAGGCGAGGCCAAAGTATGAAAAATACGGGAATCATGAATTGATTTTGTGTGGTCAAGTCGTCACGGGGAAAAGCTATTTTGCTGGGTATATCGTCAACGCTCTAATGAAGTGCGAAATTTCAGTGTGCATTACAAACTTTGCTTTGATACGCACAACATCTCGTCAAGATTTTGATTTAGCTTGACAAACACAGGAATCGTGTAATACGATAACTGTAAAAATATGCTACAGGTAAGAATCCCGCTTCTTCCGCCGTCGGTGGTCAGCGAGATTGAATAACACGCGAAACGAAAGGGGACTCTCATGTTAAAAAACAAAACAGCCGTCGTAACCGGCGGTACAAGAGGTATTGGACTTGCCATCGTCCGGAAATACCTTGAAAACGGAGCCAACGTCGCCGTGGCCGGTTCCCGAAAGGAATCTGTTGACAAGGCGCTGGCCCAGCTCAACGAGTACGGCGAGCGCGTTATGGGCATCTGGCCAGACCTATGCTCTCCAGCGGCCGTTGCGGAGGCGTTTGTGTCCGTCAAGGAGCGCTTCGGCTCTCTGGATATTCTGGCAAACAACGCCGGAATATCCTCGCGCACCAGTCTTTATGACTACACGCTTGAGGAGTTTTCCACCATCCTCGACCTCAACCTCAAGGCAGTATTCGTCTGCTCGCAAGCCGCTGCCAGAATCATGAAGGCACAGGGCGGCGGCGTTATCATCAGCACCAGCTCCATGGTCGGCGAATACGGACAGCCCTCCGGCTGCGGCTATCCCGCCACCAAGTTTGCCGTAAACGGCATGACCAAGTCTCTTGCCCGTGAGCTTGCCAAGGACAACATTCGAGTAAATGCCGTCGCGCCCGGCGTGGCGAAAACCGACATGCTCGCGGCCCTGCCTCAGGAGATGATTGACCGAGTTTCCGCCGGCATACCCCTCGGCCGCCCCGGCGAGCCGGTGGACATCGCCAATGCCTACCTGTACCTCGCCAGCGACATGGCGTCCTATGTCACAGGCATCGTCCTGCGTGTAGACGGCGCTGCCATGACCTGAAAAAAAGGATTTAACATGGACAGAAAAACTATGTATAAGCTCAGCTACGGCCTGTTCGTTCTCACCTCCGCGCTCCACGGCAGGGATAACGGCTGCATAATTAACACCGCCGGACAGGTTGCCTCTGAGCCAAACAAAATAAGCGTCTCCGTAATAAACGCCAACTACACACGTGAGCTGGTTGAGAAAAGCGGCCGCTTCAATCTCTCAATTATCAGCAAGGAAGCCGGATTTGAGCTGTTCCGCCGCTTCGGCTTCCAGTCTGGACGCGACGCGGACAAGTTTGCCGGCTATACAGATTGCAAACGCAGCGACAACGGACTTTACTATATTACTTCCGGCATAAACGGCTATATCAGCGCCACTGTCGAACATTCGCTCAACCTCGGCAGCCATACGCTGTTCATAGCTTCAATTGACGATATGGATGTTCTCTCGGCTGTGGAGTCAGCGACCTACGCATATTACCAGTCCGATATCAAGCCCAAGCCTGAGAAGCCAGCCCCTGCCGGAAAAACCGCATGGCGCTGCTCTGTGTGCGGCTATATTTACGAGGGTAAGGAGCTGCCGCCGGATTTTGTCTGCCCGCTGTGTAAGCATCCAGCATCCGATTTTGAGAAAACTACAATCTGACCCCCTCTGCGCGATATGCGCGGATAAAATTTGTTTGGAGGATAATTAAAATGGCTAACAAGTACGCAGGTACCCAGACCGAGAAGAATTTGCAGGCCGCATTTTCCGGTGAGTCCGAGGCCAGGAATAAGTACACCTACTTTGCCTCCAAGGCGAAAAAGGAGGGCTTTGAGCAGATTTCCGCACTGTTCACCAAAACAGTCGACAACGAGAAAGAGCACGCCGAGATGTGGTTCAAGGAGCTTGACGGCATCGGCGACACAGCCGCTAATCTTGCTGCGGCAGCAGCCGGTGAAAATTACGAATGGACCGACATGTATGACGGCTTTGCCAAAACAGCCGATGCCGAGGGCTTTCCTGAGCTGGCTGCAAAGTTCCGCATGGTAGGCGAAATTGAAAAGCACCATGAGGAGCGCTACCGTGCGCTGCTGAAAAACGTAGAGACCGCCCAGGTCTTTGCCAAAA
>CATJWG010000056.1 GCA_949744165.1 uncultured Eubacteriales bacterium
TAACCACCAGCAGAAGTGTGAGCACAGGCGTTATAAGCGTAACCATTTTTGTGGTCTGGCCGAACACGGTTACGGAATCGGAGATAAAGGGAATCACGGGATAGGTCTGCGGCAGGCCACCTGTGAAATACAGCGCGCAGTTCTGCAAAAGGTAACTTACGCCGATTGCGGAAATCATAACCGACATACGCGGGGCGCTGCGCAGCGGCTTGTATGCCACGCGCTCTATCACAAAGCCCAGCAACACAGTGGCGATTACGACAAGTGGGATGGATATGTACATGGGCAACGAAGCGGTGGCATAAACCATGACAAGTCCTGCGACCATGAAAACGTCGCCGTGAGCAAAGTTTATCAGGCGCAGGATACCGTAAACCATGGTATACCCTATGGCAATCAGAGCGTACTGGCCGCCCACGGAAATACCCGTGAGTATGTGCGGCAGATACGCATTTAAAAATCCGGACATGGGAACTCCTCCTTTAAGAACTTCGTTTGAAGGCTTCTGCTAATCTGAGGGGTGCGCAGCTCGGAACGGATAAATCCGTTTCCTTTAATTTTGCAGGGAAAGGAAACGCATTTATGCGTTCCGTAAAAAAGCAAAGCGCGGCCATGGCGGGACCTTGGCCCCGCCACGACCTTTCGCAAGGTTTGCTTTTAGTTTACGCCCTGTACGGCGACGAAGTCCCAGACGTTGTCGCTGGTGTTCGCCTGCTTGATGTAGGCGGTGTCGCGCACAGCATCGCCGACCTCATTGAAGGCGATGGAGCCGGACACGCCGGTGTAGGTCACTTCGGGCATTGCGGCAAGAATGTCGGCCTTGTCAACAGAGCCGGCCTTCTTCATGGCCTCAAGAGCGGTGTAGTAGGCGTCATAGCCCATGACGGTAACAGCAGCAATCATGTCGTCTCCGCCGTTATTGGTCTTTGCCTCAGAGTTGGAGTTGAGCCACTCCTTGATGCCGGACTCGAAGTCAGGGTCGCCGCCCTCAGCGTAGAAGGTGGAGACATACACGGAAACGTCCTTACCTTGGGCAGCGCCGAGAATGACGTTGGAGTCCCAAGTGTCGCCGGCGAGCAGAGGCAGGCCGATGCCCTGAGCGGCAGACTGCTCAACGATGAGCTGAGCGTACTGGATGGAGCAGGGGGCAAATATAACCTGAGCGCCCTCGCTCTTGGCATTGTTGAGGTAAGAGGTGAAGTCCGCGTTGTTCTCGGGGAACTCGGCGGTGATGACCTTCATGCCAAGGCCCTCTGCCGCCTGCTTGAAGTAGTTGATAAGGCCCTGGTCATAGTCGTTGCCGAGCTGACCGAGGCAGTAAACGGTGTCTGCCTTGAGCTCGTCATGCGCAAAGTTGGCCAGCACGGTACCCTGGAAGGGGTCCAGGAAGCAGATGCGGAAGTAATGGTCGTTGCCTTCGGTGACCTGCGGGTTGGTGCAGGTAACGCCGATGACGGGGATTCCAGCCTCGCCGAAAGTGGCGGAGCCGGCAATCGCGACGGACGAGCCGTAGGAGCCGAGAACGACGGAAGCGCCGCCGGAAACCAGCGTGGTCGCGGCTGTGACAGCCTTGTCGTCAGAGGACTCGTTGTCCGCGGGGACAAGCTCAACATTGTAGGTTACGCCGTTAATCTCAACGGTGGGGGTTACATAGTTGGCGTACTGCATACCGAGGTATTCCTGCTTACCGCCGGGGCCGTTCTGTCCAGACAGAGGCTCGAACACGCCTATTTTGACGGTAGGAGTCTCATCCTGCTTTGCATCGCTGTCGCCGCAGGCGCACAGGGCCAGCAGCATCATAAGAGCAAGTGCAAGAGCTATTGCCTTTTTCATTTTTATTCCTCCTGTTTTGATGTCCTCATATTGTGGACATCTGTTTTTGACCGGACTATTATACCTTATTATGGATTAAATTGCAATACCCAAGAGTGTGTAACCTGACAAAAATATGGTGTCAAATTTTATCAAAACTGCCTGAATTCAAGCCTCCACGCCGTCATTACGCAGCACAAAGGGACGGCTGCGCCATAGTGAACCCGCCCTACGGTCCTCCGGAGAGGCAAAGGACAGGCAGTACAAATCCGCCGCCGCACACTCTATTTCGAATATTTTCCTTGCGTGTTCGTCCAGGCTTTTTATCTGCGCGGGCTTTGTTATCACCGGAAGAGCTGAGCGCCCGCGCATCTGTCTAAGCACTATTCGGCCCCTTTCGGACATCGCAAGCACCCTCACATAAGGTATACCGCCCTCGCCGTCTCCCGCCCGCACTCCAAGACAGGCGCACAGCAGCATCCGCCTCAGCCGGGACAGGGCATAGCGCTTTGTTTTCGCCGCGGCAAGAATCGAGCCCCAGTCCGGTTGACTGTGCGCTGCCGCGCACAGCCGCGCCCCCAGCCCCTCGCTTGCATCGGGCAGCGCGTCGAACGCCTCCGGCGGCAGCATACGCAGTCGGGACACCAGCGCCATATCAAGCCTTTCCGTCGTCACCGGCCCGCGGCCCGCGGCAATCTCCGCTGCAATCACCTCCGCCGCCCCCTCTGGAAGCAGCGGAGAAATGTTCTCTCCCGCAGCGCACCGGCGGCGCAGCTCGCTTGCTGAAAAAAACACGCCGTCCCCCTCCCCGTCGTGCCGCGCGCCGGCACGGCGCACCGTTATCGGCTTCATGCTCCAGCCCCCCGCAGCCAGCGCCTTGAGGTATTCCACCGCGAGAATGTTATTCGGCTCGGCAATAAGCGCCGCGCTATCCCCCGCCGTGCGCTCAAGCGCGCGCTGCCGCGCCGCGGCGTAGCTTACTCCCCCGAGGAGGTATTGGCGGATAAGCACGTCCGTCTCCGGAGTGCGCAGAGCGTGCGCCAGTCCCTGCAAAGCATTTATATCGCCGCACTCGCTGCCGAAGCACAGATGTGTGACCACACCCGTTTTGCCCAGCAGCTCGACCGCGCCCGAGGCAAAGCCCTCCGCCGAAGCAATGGCCCATGGCAGCGGCAGCTCCAGCACAAGGTCAGCCCCGCAGCGCACCGCCGCTTCCGCACGCGCCGAGGCACGAAAAATGGCGCAGTCCCCGCGCTGCACAAAGCTTCCGCTCATCACGCACACGAAGGCCGTGTCCTCCCCCAGCTCCCCGCGCAGGACGTGCATCATGTACTCATGCCCACGGTGAAACGGGTTATATTCGGCTGTTATTCCCGCTGTATTCATAAACTACGCTCCAGAAGCAAAAAACTCTTGCGTTTTACCAATATTGTATTAAA
>CATJWG010000057.1 GCA_949744165.1 uncultured Eubacteriales bacterium
GAAGGACCAGGCCAAGCTTGAGCAGCTTCAAAAGGCGGTTGACCAGATGCACCTTTGGGCCTTCATGGGCAACGACAAGCTGCACAAGCGCGCCTTTTCTATGGAAAAGCGCATGGAAAAGCTCCGTCAGACAGAGCGTCCGGCCCAGGAACGGAGGCTTCGCGCCCGCTTCGGTGAGAAGGAGTTTTCAGGCGACGAGGTTTATGTGATGGAAGGCCTGTCGAAGTCCTTTGGGGAGAAGAAGCTGTTTGAGGACGTAAACCTGCTGATAGAGGGCGGGGAGAGAATAGCCCTCATCGGCGACAACGGTACGGGCAAGTCCACCTTCATAAAGCTCATCATGGGCGAGGAGACACCGGACGCGGGCTTTCTGCGTAAGGGACCTACGGTGAAGATTGCCTACTTGCCGCAGATAATCCGCTTTGAGCACCCCGAGCGCAGCCTGCTCGACACGATGCTGTACGACTGCGGCTGCACGCCTCAGTCCGCGCGCGACCGGCTGGCGAGCTTCATGTTCACGGGAGAGGACGTTTTTAAGAGCGTGGGCACGCTCTCCGGTGGGGAGCAGAGCCGTTTGCGGCTGTGTATGCTCATGAAAAGCGACATAAACCTGCTTATTCTCGACGAGCCTACCAACCATTTGGACATCGCCTCGCGCGAGTGGATTGAGTCGGCCATAGCCGACTACGGCGAGGCGCTGCTTTTCGTATCCCACGACAGATGGTTCATAGAAAAGTTTGCCACGCGGGTATGGGAGCTGCGTGACGGGAGGATAAGCGATTACCGCGGCGGTTTCACAGACTTTTGCGCTTGGCGCGAGCGCCAGAGGTCCATAGAGCAGGCCGCCGCACGGCGTGAGGAAAAGCCGCGCGGGAGCAGGCCGGCGAAAAAAAGTCCGCCGCGCACCGAGCGCGTGCTGGCAAAGCTTGAGCGCGACATCGCCGCGCTTGAACGGGAGATAGCGGAGCTCGACGTACGCAGCGAGGAATTTGCCTCCGACTACCAAAAGCTGCTGGAAATAGGCGAGCAACGCGCGGAGCTTGACGGGCGGCTCAACGAGCTGTACGAGCGCTGGGAGGAGCTGTCGGAATGAAAAAACTGCTTCTTCGTCCACGCGTTGCAGCTGCGCTTGTGCTGCTTGTGCTCGCGGCCGTGTTCGCCTTCGCCCTGACCGGATACGCCTTTTCTGCGCTTATCTGTACAGGAATTGCCGCGGCGCTGCTGTTGTATGAGCTGTTCTCACGCCGTGGTTGGCGCAAAATGAAGTATGCGCTTATAATTTTCCTTTGCTTGGGTACGGCCTGCTTTATCGTGCTGGAGGTGCCCGTGGTCCGCGCCTCCGGCGGAGAGCCGGAGTATGATGCAGAATATCTGATTGTCCTGGGCGCAGGTGTGCGCGGGGACACGCCGTCGCTGTCGCTGAGAAACCGCCTGGATGCTGCGCTGGAATATATGCAGGAGCACCCGGACTGCACGGCGATAGTCTCCGGAGGGCAGGGCCAGGGTGAGAACGTGAGCGAGGCTCAGGCGATGTTCGACTACCTCACAGCCCGCGGAATAGCGCCGGAGAGAATATTGCAGGAGGCGGCCTCAACGAGTACTATGGAAAACCTGAGCCTTTCCTTTGAGCTGCTGCGCTCGTTTGGCACGCAGCCGGAAAGCGCGGAAATAGCGGTCGTCTCCAGTGAGTACCACCTCTACCGTGCGCAGTATCTTGCACGGACCATGGGCGTGGAGGTCCACGGCGTCGCCGCGTGCACGAGCAACATTGCGCTCAGAGCCAACTATTTTATACGCGAGGCATTTGCAGTTTTGTACACATGGGTATTTGTAAAATAAAATAATAATCCACCGGCTCTTGCCGGTGGATTATTATTTTAAAGGTGCTTTGTTCAGGATACCTGTACACCTTGGCTTTCGGATGTCGCGTATGTGTCTGCGTCTCAGGAGAGAGCCTGCGCTATCAGGCCGCGCAGCAGCTCGCAGTGACGCCGCTCGTTGGCCGCGTGCTCGCGGTAGAGCGGGCCGAGCGGAGAGACGGCCGCGGCGTGCAGATATCCCTGCTCCGAACGGCCCTCTGCCAGCCAGGCACGGCGCAGTGTACTGAGAAGTCCGCCGATTTCGGGCTCGCCGGCCTTTGGCGTGAAGCTGTCTCCGGTGAGAAGGTAATACTCCAGACCCAGTGCGCGCAGGTGTGCGCGCTCCTCGGCGGCCAACCTGCTTAGAACGGGAGCCGCGCTTTTGAAGCGGCGCGATAGCTCGGCATACAGCTCCGCCGCGCCCACGGCGTTGAGCATGAAGGTACGCAGACGCTCACCCTCGCCGGGCACCTCCGGAGAAGCATTTGACGTCGGCAAATCGGAAACACTGCCCACGCGCTCCCACACTGACTGAAATGCCTGCACGCTTTCTTTTATGCTTGTGTCGTCCATGTCACTTATCCCTCCGAAAGTATCCTATGCTGCCCCGCGGGCTGTTGTGCCCCTTGAAATATGTGCGGAAATGTGCGATAATATATGCAAATTATTTTTACAATGGGGGAGGCACGGCAATGCCCAGATTTTTCATGGCGGGCGGCAACATCGGGAAGGGAGCCGCCGTAATTTACGGCAGCGACGCCGAACATATAAGGGTGCTTCGCATGAAGATAGGCGATGAGCTGATAATATGCGACGGCGAGGGCAGCGACCACCGGTGCAGGATAAGCCGCATTTCCGACGGCTGCGTGGAAACCGAGGTGCTGGGCACAGAGCCATCGCCGGCGGAGCCATCTCTGCGCTGCACGGTGCTCGCCGGTTTTCCGAAGGGCGAGCGCGCGGACTACATCGTGCAGAAGTGCACTGAGTGCGGAGCGGCGGAAATAGTATTTTATCAGTGCACGCGCTGTGTGGCGCGTCCGGACGAAAAGAGCATGGAGAAAAAGCTTGTGCGCTTTAACCGCATTGCCGAAGAGGCCGCCAAGCAGTCAGGACGCGGTATAATCCCGAGGGTGTCCGCGGTGCCGGATTTTGCGGGCGCGCTGGATATTGCGGTAAAGACACAGCTGTCGCTTTTTATGTATGAAACAGGGGAGCGCGAGCCGCTGAAAACGGCGCTGGAGGGTTCGCATGGCGTGTCCACCGCCGCGATAATGACGGGGCCTGAGGGAGGATTTGAGCGCTTTGAGGCCGACCTTGCCGCGGCCGTGGGAATAAAGCTGTGCTCGATGGGCCCGCGTATTCTCCGCTGCGAAACAGCCCCCGTCGCGGCCCTGACCGCTTTGATGTACGAGACGGGAAATATGTAAAATATTCAGAAAAAGCTTCCCTCAGTAGGGAAGCTTTTTCTGAATGAGCAGTGTGGTGCGCGTACTGCGCAAATTCTCCGCGAAAAGATCGGAA
>CATJWG010000058.1 GCA_949744165.1 uncultured Eubacteriales bacterium
CGCCGCGTGGTCGCGGACATGGTGCGCGAGCTGCGCTCATCGGACTTCCGGCCCTTGGACTTCGAGCTGAACTTCGGAAAGGACTTCCCTCCCCTGCATCTCGGAAAGGGCGAGCAGTCGCTCACGCTCACCGGCGTGGCTGACCGCGTGGACGGCTACGTCCATGACGGCAGGCTCTATGTGCGCGTTGTGGACTACAAAACCGGATGGAAGAAATTCTCCCTGTCGGACGTCTGGCACGGCATGGGACTGCAAATGCTGCTGTATCTGTTCGCCCTTGAGCGAGAGGGCGGAAGCCGCTACGGCAGGGAGATTGTCCCCGCGGGAGTGATGTACGTACCCGCGCGGGACGTGCTCGTTTCCGCGCAGTCAAACCTCAGCGACGAGGACCTTGCCGCGGAAAAATCAAAGGCTCTGCGCCGCAGCGGACTTCTGCTCGACGACGCAGACATTCTGCGCGCCATGGAGCGTTCCGACGCGCCGCGTTACCTTCCCGTGAGTATCAAAAACGGCGCCTACGCCGGCGATGCACTGGCTGGGTCCGAGCAGCTGGGAAAGTTGTCCCGGCACATAGACCAGACGCTACGCTCCCTTGCCGGCGAGCTCAAAAGCGGTAGCATCGCCGCCGACCCCTATTTCCGCTCTCAGGCCGACACGGCCTGCCGGTTCTGCGACTACCGCACGGCATGCCACTTCGACGAGGAGCTCGACTGCCGGCGTTATCTGGAAAAACTGAGCGCCGGAGAGGTATGGGATAAAATAGACAAGGAGGTCGGGGACAATGGGCTTTGAGTTTACAAGAGGCCAACGGCAGGCCATAGAGGAGCGGGGAACGTCCCTGCTTGTCTCCGCCGCAGCCGGCAGCGGGAAAACCCGCGTGCTGACCGAGCGGCTCATGCGATATGTCACCGACCCCGACAAACCGAGGGACATAGACAGCTTCTTGATAATAACCTATACCCGTGCCGCGGCTGCGCAGCTGAAAAGCCGCATATCCGGCGCACTGGCCGCGCTCGCCGCGGAAAGGCCGGACGACACACGCCTGCGCCGCCAGCAGAATCTGAGCTACCGCGCGCAGATAGGGACGATACATAGCTTTTGCACCGCGCTGCTGCGCGAAAACTGTCAGTATCTCGGACTGCCGCCAAGTTTTTCCGTGCTCGACGAGGACAAGGCTCGTGTTATTGAGCAGTCCGTGCTCGAGCATGTACTGGACGCAAGATACGAGAAAATGGTCTCTCACCCCGGCTTTGCCGAGCTCGTTGACAGCGTGGGCGCGGGACGGGACGACAGCCGTCTGTCGCAGCTTGTGCTTGAGCTGTGCCGCAAGCTGCGCAGCCACCCCTACCCCGAGGACTGGGCGCGAGGTCAGATGGACGCGCTGAGCATGGACGGCGTGAGCGACGCCGCTCAAAGCGTGTGGGGCCGCGAGCTTCTGCAAAGCACGGCGGACTCTGTCCGCTTCTGGACGCAGCGGATGGAGACCGCTGCCAGCGAGATTAAAAGCGCGGGCGGCAAGCTGGAGAAGGCTTACCTTGCCAGCTTTGATGGCACCTGCGCGGCCCTGCGCTCCTTTCTCGCGGCGCTTGAATCCGGCTGGGACGCGGCCGCGGCCTGCCTGCCCATACCCTTTGGCCGGCTCGGTTCGCTGCGCAGCTACGATGACCCCGAGCTTGCCGCCGCCGTCAAGTCCGCACGCGATGGCTGCAAGAGGGCTGCGGAGGGCTGGCGCGGCACACTCTCGGCCCCGTC
This sequence comes from uncultured Eubacteriales bacterium, assembly GCA_949744165.1. GTDB lineage: Bacteria > Bacillota > Clostridia > Oscillospirales > Oscillospiraceae > JAMPGF01. The sequence goes on from CATJWG010000058.1 coordinate 1,753, forward strand.
TGACTCTCTCGTTGCGGATATGCGGAAAATTGCCCCCGCCGCCCGTGCGCTTTTGGAGCTGGCCCTGGACTTTGACCGTTCCTTCGCCGCGGAAAAGCGTCGGCGCGGCTGTGTGGATTTCTCAGACCTGGAGCACTTTGCCGCCCGCCTGCTTGTGGACAAGGACACGGGCAAGCGGACCTGGATTGCCGTGGAGACGATGCAGCGTTACACCGAGATAATGGTTGACGAGTATCAGGACGTAAACGCCGTGCAGGAGCTGATATTCTCCGCGGTGTCAAATGATGGGAAAAACCTGTTTCTTGTCGGCGACGTAAAGCAGTCCATATACCGCTTCCGGCTCGCGGACCTGTCCATCTTCATTGACAAGTCCCTGCGCTGGCCGGACATTGACGCGCCGTTGCCCGGCAACGCCACCGCTCCGGAGGGGCGGCGTATACTGCTGCGGGAAAATTTCCGCTCCCGAAAAAGCATACTGCGCGCGGCAAACCACGTGTTTTCAAACATCATGTCCCGGGAGCTGGGCGAGCTGGACTACGACGAGTCCGCCGCTCTGCGCTTCGGCGCTGCCGGATATCCCGAGGACAGCGACGCGCCCGTTGAACTGGATATAATAGACCCCGACTGCTTCGACGCCGGCGACGGGGAGGACAGTCCCGACAAAGCCGCGCGTGAAGCGGGCTTTGTCGCTCAAAGGATAAACGAAATGGTTGCCGCAGGCACGCCCGTCTATGAGGACGGGGCTCCGCGCCGCTGCAACTACGGGGACTTCGCCCTCCTGCTTCGCTCCCCTTCAGCCAACGGCGCAGTCTTTCGCCGCGTGTTGGCAGAATCGGGCATCCCAGTGCAGTCCCGTCAGGGAAGCGGCTTTTTCACCAGCCTTGAGGTCACGACGGCGGTAAATATGCTCTGCGTGATTGACAATCCACACGCGGACGTGCCGCTCATCTCTGTCCTGCGCTCCCCCGCCTTCGCTTTTTCGGCGGACGAGCTGTCCTTGGTGCGCGGCTTTTCGCAGGATGGGGACTACTACACGGCCCTGTGCGCCGCCGCGCGTGGAGGCAACGAAAAAAGCGCGCGGTTTTTGGCGCTTCTTGAGCGTCTGCGTGCGGCCGCTCCAGAGCTGGGCGTTTGCGGCCTTCTCAGGAGCATTTACGCCGAGACGGATTTGTTCGCCCTGTGCTCGGCCATGAACGGGGCGGACGGACGCCGCGGCAACCTCACGCTCCTTTTCGAGCTGGCCCAGCGCTTTGAATCCGGCGGCGAGAGCGGCGTTCTGCGCTTCACCGCCTGGCTGCGCCGCCTGGCCGAGCGCGGCGAGGAACCGTCCGCCGCCGAGCAGGACGGCTGCGTTAAGATAATGAGCATCCACAAGTCCAAAGGTCTTGAGTTTCCCTTCGTTTTCCTGTGCGACCTGTCCCACCGCTTCAACCGGCGCGACCTGAGCACGGCCGTACTGCTGCATACGCAACTCGGCCTTGGCCCCAAGCTGACGGACGCCGCGCGCGGCATAGAATATCCCACTCTGGCCCGCCGCGCCATAGAAAACCGCCTGACAACCGAGACGCTATCTGAGGAAATGCGCGTGTTGTACGTCGGCATGACCCGCGCGCGGGAGCGCCTTTTCATGACCTGCACAATGAAAAACGCACAGGAAAAGCTGGACAAGCTGCGC
>CATJWG010000059.1 GCA_949744165.1 uncultured Eubacteriales bacterium
CACATTTCGGGCACCTTTTCCATGCCTCTTCTGTTCTCTTTCTCACAGCTCTTATTATGCCTTAAAATCTTTATTTTGGGCACTCCCTATGGTAAGAGGGAATGTCGTTCGGGGCAGGACATCAATGCCATATAAATTACATCCCTCCTTTGGGACATACGGTGAAAAGCAATTCGCTGTACTTGTTAGAGGGCAAACAGCGGGAAGAACTAAGATATAGAGCGGAAACCGGAGTAGCGGGAGAACTTGACTCCAAACTGAAACGCCAGTCGGGCGAAGTCGAAAGGGACGAGGGATTCATCTCTGCTGTCGATCCGTTCCTGCAAAGACTTGGCATCCCAATAGCTTAACCCGTCGGGAATAAGGTCAGCGATAATGTTGTAAATACGCAATTCGGAAATCTACCACGATTCAGCGGGCCTGCTGGGGCGCACAGTAACTTCAAACGGACCGGCCATGCCGCTGTCCTCCGCGAGCTTGCAGGCCAATTTCTCCGTTTGAGCCTCGAAGTAACGGCGGACCTTCCGCTTTGTTGATAGGTTCTCTTCCCGTATATCGAAACAGCCATAGCTTATCAGACCGCCAGACAGAGAAATATATCCGTCGAAAGCGGAGATGGGAATAATGGACAAGGAAACGTGTTTGGGCGGCGGAGGTTTGTCAGAGTAGTAGGAGTTGGACGAGGTTGCGACAGAAAAAGACGGAGTGGTATTGACGCGGTTAGCATTGCGTTTTGCCCGTACAGGAATCTTGAAAATCATAGAAGCCCCCCCTGTATTATTGTTGGCTTTTATGAATTATTACCATGATACTGCTCGTTTATGGCAATATCAAGCAAGTCACTGGATACTGCCATGCCTGTGCATGTAAAATGATTCTCCACAATCCATTGAGTATTACCATGGACTGGGGCGAGAAGTATGGTAATGTTTAATAAAATACGGAACATTGCCATGAAAGGGGGGCGTGGTGAAGAAATTCCAGTTCGAGGGAAAAGGTAATGTATCCGGCGACCGTATCCGGGAGCTGCGACTAAGGGCGCTTATACGGCCTGCCAGCCGCGAGAGGATTGTTACTTACTACCCCTAAAAGGGTCTACAAATTCTTTTATCGCGACCTGGTCCAGTGCCTTATTCTCTTCCATCTGGTTGCGTATATATTCCGCTATCTTTTTACTATCCTTTCTTGCGGTATCCACGTAGTAGCCTCGGCATCAGAATTGTCGGTTGCCATACTTGTACTTGAGATTTGCATATTCCTTCTGTAGATAAAAAAATACAACGAGGACTTCGCTACCTACTAATTTTGCGTTTCCGCACGTTCTTGTGTCTTTAACTGCTCATCGTACTGCTTTATCTTGCGTATCACTTCAAACAGCTTTTCAAATGTTTTTTCCGTGTCCCTACTAATTTGTAGTTCGTTATTACAGACATGCTCGACAAACAGTGCTTTACTTAGCGTATAGTTTGTGCCATCGTCCTTTATAAGTGATATGACGCGCTCCTTTTTCCCGGAGCCGCTGATGATTCGTATGCTATCGCTTCATCATGCCTCACGGTTGACACAAAAGCGATCAAGGTTGATTGCCCTTCCGTATTGGTCAAATTCATTCCCTATGTATAATCTGCGCTTGATTCCATCCGCGCACATAAATTCCGTTTTTATCTCCGCATCAGAGTAATAATAATTAAAAAATGTTTCAGCGGCCATATTCAGGCCTCCTTTCAAAATATAAAAAGGGTGTCCGACTTGGAACGCCCTTTGGCTTGGCTCTCGCCCAAATTGTTGTTTTTTCTACGATATTTTCGTATTTGGTATCGCAGATGCAGGGAAACATACCAGCAAACATAAGTTTTTGCTGTATTGATATAGATGGCGTGTCATAGGTAGTCACAAGTAAGTTTCCTGGCCGCCATACTTTCACTGTTCCCCTGCTTTATGGTTTTCTCGCTAAATTTGTGTCCTTTTCCCTATGATTTTTTATCATAGAACCGCACTGCTTGCTACATGTTACACAAGAAAGGTCTGCCGGGGCAAGACATACTGGGTGTGCAGGACCTACGACAGAAACAAGGATGACTGCCCCTCAGAGCGGATTCCAGAGGTGGAGATCCACGCCGCCTTCCTGTGGGTGTACCACAAGCTCCGGCTCCATGGGGAGCCGATTCTCAAGCAGATGCTCGACCATCTCCAGATAGTCCGTGAACGGCGGATGCTCTGGAGCCTGGAAATCATTGAACTGAACAAAAAGATATCTGATATCAACGATCAGGAGCGAATGCTGGCCGATATGAACCGATGCGGCCTCGTCGATCCTGATATTTTTATATCCAGGAGCAACGAGCTGGCCCGGCAGCTCCGCACCGCCAAGCAGGAAAAGGAGCGTATCCTGGGTGCGGAGCACGACGATACCATCCCCCAAACAAAGGAGCTTCTGGAACTGCTGGAGACTCTGCCGGAGTTCCTACCGGCCTTCGACGAAGAAATCTTCGCCGACCTGGTGGATGGAATCACGGCAGATGCCAATCATGTCCTGCGGTTCCGCCTGAAAAACGGGCTTGAGCTGACGGAAATGGTAGAGAGGAGCGTGCGCTGATGGCGAACCGGAAACTGCCCTTCGGCTATGAACTGGACCGGACCAGTAAAAACGGACAATAGACAAACTCCCCCTGATGTAGGCAAATAAAACTACATCAGGGGGAGTTATTATATGGCAAGGAAGTATCAGCACATAATAGAGCTGTTGGCGCAGATCAAAGAGATGCTGGTGCAGGGGAAAACACAACGGCAAGTAGAGGATGTGCTTGGGTTGAGTGGATACAGGCCGGTACATGAGCTGCTGAGACGAGAGCGCAAGAAAGAGCAGGCCGGAATACCCAAGCAGATAGGGCGAAAACCAGCAAAGACATTGGCAGAGTATAAGTATGAGAACAAACGGCTGAAGATGGAGAATGAGCTGCTGCGGGATTTTCTGCGGTCCACAGGGAGGAAATGAGGGCAAAGGTAAAGTATGGGGTAATATACCGGCACAGAGAGAAGTATCCCGTATCGGTCATGTGTCAACTTTTCGGTGTATCCAGAAGCGGCTACTATGACTTTGTCCATCGTCTGGACAGGGTAGAGCCGGACATGGCGCTGGCCGATCTTCTCCAAACGCAACAAGAGCAAAGCAAGCAGACCTACGGCTACCGTAGGATGTGGCTGTGGCTGGAAAAGCAGGGGATCCACAGGAATCCCAAGACGGTACTGCGGGTCATGAAAAAGTATAACCTGCTATCAGAGATACGCAGAACAAGGAAATGGGTGCAGATGGGCCAGCAGGTCCATAAATACGAAAACCTGCTCAACAGAGATTTCCGGGCAGACAGACCCAATTCCAAGTGGGTCACAGACATTTCGTACATCCATACCGGAGAAGGCGTTCTCTACC
>CATJWG010000060.1 GCA_949744165.1 uncultured Eubacteriales bacterium
CCAGATGCTTCCATGTCATGTGAGGGTCGCCGCTGTCGGGGAAGGGGAGAGTGTTTTCGTCAAGCGTTATTGTCAAATCGTGAATCATGGAAAAACCTCCTGTTTATGTATTTATTGCCGTGCTGTGTGAGGACACGGGCCGTATGCTGGCCTAACCTTAAACCCTTTTGTAAGTCCAGAGTCAAGGGAAAGTTTTAAAAATAAAAAAGAGGCCCTATGGACCTCTTTTTGAGCTTTAGGATACTAAATTGGCTATGGGGTAAATCAGCAGAGCGCAGACAATCATGCTCACTACAGCCATGTAGCAGCCGTTTTTGAACACGGTTTTACCGTTGCAATAGGGGTCAGCGTATGCAATGCCGACGGGTACGTAAGCGGGAGGAATAGTGTAGGCCAGATTCGCGGCCACGCAGACCGACAGTGCCAGTGGGAAGGGGTTGAGTCCAAGCTGGAGGCACATGGGTACGCCGGCACTGACGAAGATTATGCCGACGGGCACGTTGTTGGCCACGTTGGTCAGAAGTACGCAAAGTACGCAGATAAGCGCGACCATTGCGTAGGGACTCATGCCGGAGACCAGCGGGACGATGTTAGCTGCAATCCAGTCGGGAATGCCGGTTGTAGCCTCGCCCATGGGGCTGGCGACAAGCATGATGCCGGCAAGCAGGACAACGGGAAGCCAGTCAAGCTTTGCAAAGGCTTCCTTGAGATCCAGCAGGGGCTGGCCGTCAATTTTGATGATAGCCAGCAGGCACACGGCCATGAAGATGAAGGAAGAGTCAGTAAGCCTTGCCATTGCCAGATATACAGGATTGGTGGGAGCTACAAGGGAAATCAGGCTGGGGACAACCCAGGTCGCTACAAGAAGAACGGAAATTATGACGACAGCCTTTTCTCGGGCACCCATGGGACCGGGCTTCATAGCGTCAATCTTGCTCCAGTCGGCGTTTTCAAATTGCGCTACACCTTGGTCAACCTTGATGACCTTTTTCATCCACAGCATCATAAGCAGCCAGATGACAAGGCCTACGGGAGCGGCGGCGCATATATAAGCCACAATGTTCATGGGATTGCCTGAAATCGCGGAGTAAATGCTCATCCACAGAATGGGCAGAGTATGGCATATAGGCGTCATGGCAAAGCCGATGACCGCGCTGAAAGCAATCATTACAACCACGTATTTCGGCCAGCGGTCTCCCTTTTTGAAGCCCATAATTTCAAAAATCTCATGAGCTACGCCCAGCACGAACAGCTCGGCGGGGGCGACATCCAGAAACAGGGAGATGACAAGAGCGGCTAAGATGAGCATAAAGGTAAACATCCAGGGACTTTTGCGTGCTGCTTTGCGGGTGATGAACCAGACGCAGATGCGACGGATGGTGCCGACCTTTTCCAGCGCGTAACAGATAAGCAGGCAGCCCAGAACGAACAGGGCAATCCAGTTGCCGAAGGACTGCTGACCGGCCTCATACACACCGGCTTGTTGCCAGGAGTTAGGGTAGATGACCATGGCGTCAAGGCCGACCAAAACTATGGCGAGGAAGGTGGGCCACATCATATCTACCGCGGTCCAAAGGAAAATCATGCCGATAAATTCGCCGATGATAGCCATGCCGCACGCATTAATTGGCGCGGGAGCGGGAATGAAGCGGAACAGAATCATGATTGCCACGCCGATGAGAGACTTAATTAAGTACGCGGTGTCGAGCTTGCCCTTTTGCAGAGTGTTTCCCATATCTTTTTCCTCCTTGATGGGTTCGCCGCACCCGTGAGCGGGCGCGGAAAAGCTTGAATAAGGTGTCTGCCGGTGTCCTCACAAGCTAATTTATAATTCCATGAGCAGGGCGAGGGTCAAGAGCTTTTTAAGAAACTGTGAACGGCGTGAGCAAAAATGTACGTATTATTCATTTTCAAGGCAAAATACTGTGCATTATAACAAATGCGCGTAGAGCAATTTTGAGGGAACTGTGAAAAACATACTAAAGAATATCGCAAAAGGGTACTGCCCGCGTCAATTTAACATTGGAGTAGGTCAATAGTTTAAAAGGGCAAAAAAATTTCCCCGGAAATTTTTCCGGGGAAATTTTCATTCTATCGGTACCCAAACCTCAATGTAGCGGCGCATTTCGCCGTTTTCGTGGACACGGACAATCAGGTTGCCGATAGGCGGGTTGGTTATACGGTGACCCATGGTCTTGATGGGGTCGATGACCTGTTCATGAATGCAGCTCATGAAGCTGCCCTCATCTCCGGCGACGAAGACTGTGTGTATGCTGCGGTAGCTGGGGATATAGACCGCGCTGTCGGGAATATCCATATGCAGCTGGGACAACTGCTCCGGAGTAAGGGAGAAACCCCATGAATATTCGTTAAAAACCTGCTCATTTTTAGGCGGCATAATAAAGGTGTGGCTGATAAGCTCCATATGCTTTGCCCACTGGCGTACTGTCTCCGCACCCTGACCGCGGACAAGCTCGCCCTCCTCGACTGTTATCTGACTGCGCTGACACTGCCAGACCATCTCTGGGCTGTCCTCAAGCGAGAATTGTCCCAGCCGCACCTTTGCCTCGCTTACACTGCGGTGCATACGAGAGACCTGCTTTAACAGCCTCTGCTGTTCGTTTATGGACTTTATAAGTCTGTTTTCCCGCCGGCGGCAGCGCTGCTCAATGTCCTGTAAATCGTCTGTGTGAATCATCTGCTCAATTTCCGAGACAGTGAAGCCGAAGCTGCGGTACCACAGGCAGTCGAGCAGGAAATTTATATCCCATGAATCGTAATACCGGTAGCCGGATTCCTCGTTGCGCTTCGGCGTGAGTATTCCGCGGCTTTCGTAATAGCGTATTGCGTCATTTGACAGGCCGAAAATGTATGACAGCTCACCTATTTTATATCCGTCCATATCTTTGCTCCACACGTCCTTTCATGAGATTCTCACAAAGCTATATTGATTCGAGTATAACTTTACAGCTTATAATATCAAAAAAATGTGAAAATGTACAACAAATAAAACACGGTTGGTGACAGCTAATTAGTTGTTTCCCCGTCAAAAAGTACACTTTTTGACGGGCGCTTTTGCGGACATTTTTGTGTCCTCAAGCAGGGGAGATTGCTTTGCTTGCACGCAGGAGTAAATTCATTTATAATAAAAATACATAGAGAGATAAGGAGCGGTGATATGAAGCTTATTCACCTGTCAGACCTGCATATTGGAAAACGGGTAAACGAGTTCTCAATGCTTGAGGACCAGAGGCATATACTTTGGGAAATCATCCGGATTATCGACAGCGAAAGGCCGGATGGCGTAATAATCGCGGGCGATGTGTACGACAAGCCGGTGCCGTCCGCCGAGGCGGTGGCCCTGCTGGACGAGTTCCTCTATTCCCTGTCAGGCAGGGGAATAGAGGTGTTTGTCATAAGCGGAAACCACGACTCGCCTGAGCGACTGGCTTTCGGTGGGCGAATTATGGAGCACAGC
>CATJWG010000061.1 GCA_949744165.1 uncultured Eubacteriales bacterium
AAAAGACTTGAAGATAGAAAGAGAGTCCTGTATAATACGTTTATGGTGCAGGTTATTTCCTGTTGTGTGGGCGGGCCATTCGCCTGCGCAGGCTATGGGGGGCGGCAACCCTCCATAGCTGCCTATGGGTTTTCTGTTTCTCCCATAGTAAAAATAGTATTTATTTTATCTTTTAGCATATTCTTTATAGAAGATGCTATTATTATAGGCTATTTATAATCTAATAGTATCACGTGTAGCCTATAAAGTCAATCACTTTTGTGTATTCTAATATTAAATATGCAAAAATGTGAGTGACTTACATGAATACCACCGAAGCGATTCAGCAACGGATTTTACGGCTATGTTACGAACGCAATCTGACAATCAACAAGCTTGCTAATCTATCTGCTGTTCCTCCATCAAGTTTAAAAAATATACTTTATGGAAAGAGTCAAAATCCTAAAATATTGACTATTAAAATGCTTTGCGATGGGTTTGGTATTACTATTGGTGAATTTTTTTCTACACCTGAATTTGATTCTCTTGAGCAGGAAATAAAATAAAGACGGTTCCATGTGGAGCCGTCTTTTTGATTGTTTGGTTGGGGGTTATTTCTGTCATGTGGGCGGGGCCCTCGCCTGTGCAGGCCGTAGGGAGCGCCAACTCCCTGCGGCTGCCTATGGGTTTTCTGTTTCTCCCATAGTTATATATTTTTTCTTGGGCGTCCGATTGCGGGCGCCCTTTTTATTTGCATTATAGCACCTCACTTACTATTAGTCAATAATATTAACTCCCCAAAGTGGGAAATATTGATGTTAAAATGTAAATAAGCTAAGTGTGGTGATTTTGTGATTCCTTTTGGGAAGAATATAAGGCAGCTTCGCAACAGCAGAAACTGGTCTCAAAAACAGCTTGCAGACAAACTCGGGATTTCTGATTCTCAGGTTGCTCACTACGAAACTGAGGACAGATTGCCTTCCCTTCAAGTAATAATAGATGCTTCGCGCGTGTTTGGCGTAACTACTGACTATTTATTGGGCCTTAGTCCTGAACGGGGCTGTTGGTTAGACATTTCAGGACTTTTTCCGGAAGAAGTCGAATTAATAAGCAAAATTGTAGATAGTTACAGGAACTTACATGATAGATGAAGAATTTATCCGTAATCGCATAACTGAACTCAGATTAAAGAAATAAGCAATGCATTAAATGTTCCAATGAGCATTATTGTTATAGCTATTGAGAAAGAAATTTCGAAAAGGGAAAAATTATAGAGACGGTTCCGTGTGTGGGCCGTCTTTTTTGATGCTTGATAACAGAGTTTCGCGTCTGCGGGGGCGACGAGGGCAGGAGTTTCGGCCCTGCGGGGCCGACCTTCTTTTCCCTCGTGGGAAAAGAAGGCAAAAGCACGCCAAGGGGGAAAGGGACCCTTTCGAATGGGTCCCCTTCCCC
>CATJWG010000062.1 GCA_949744165.1 uncultured Eubacteriales bacterium
GGCGCTGGCTCTCGGCGCGGCGACGGCGCAGTTTGCCGCGCTGGAGCGGCGCGGCAAGCGCGGCGTGACCGTGATAGTTGTAGCGGCGCTGAGCCTGTGGAGCTTTAAGCGCGGCATAGGCAGCGCGGTAAACGTGTTCATGGGGCTGCTGTCCGTGTTCGTGATGGTCTGGTGCTTTGTATCGGCAAACGAGCTTTTGGAGGGGGAGAGAGATGAAACGGAGGCTTGATTTGGAGAGATACGCGCCGGTGGGCTATGACTGGCGGCGCGAGCTGAAATTTTTCGCCGGCGGGCTTATCGGCGCATTTTTGTACGGCACGCTGCGTTATGGCCTGCGGCTGAGAAGCGCGTATGACAGCCTGTATTACCTGTCACGCACGACGGGGCAGAGGATACTGCGCGAGGGCGTCGTGATGGAGGACTTCGCCGTGCTTATCGACCGCTGCCTGTCCGCCTTTCCACTGATTGCGCTGATGATGGCGTTTTTCGCGGTGCTGCACTACGCCTACCACCGCCGGGGCAGCCGCAGCGACTACACCATGCGCCGTCTGCCTGACCGCTGGGAAATGCACCGCCGCTGTCTGGCGATACCGGGGACGACGGCGCTGATATGCCTGATAGCGGGCTTTGCGATGCTGCTTATCTATTACGGAATTTACATGCTCGTCACCCCCGAGCAGTGTCTGACACAGGGGCAGTGGGCGAAAATCTGGACTATGGAGGTAAGGTCATGATTGAGATAAAGGACGTTTACAAAAACTACGGCGGCAAGAAGGCCCTGGGCGGCGTGAGCCTGAGCCTGCCGCGGGGCGAGATTGTGGGCTTGTTCGGCGAAAACGGCGCGGGCAAGACCACGCTGATGAAGTGCATACTCGGCTTTCTGCCCTACAAGGGCGAGATTACCCTCGACGGTGAGAAAATTACGCACCGCAACATCGAAAAAATATCCTTTGCCACGGCGGAGCACTCCTTTTTCCCAGAGCTTACGCCCAGCGGCCACCGCGACTTTTACGCGGGGCACTTCCCGCGCTTTTCCGAAAAGCGATTCGACGCGCTCATGGACTTTTTCGAGCTGCCGCGCGGCAAGAAACTACGTTCGTTCTCCACGGGGCAGAAGAACCAGTTCGAGGTGATAATGGCCATGAGCCAGGGCGCGGATTACATTCTCATGGACGAACCCTTCGCCGGAAACGACGTTTTCAACCGCGAGGATTTTTACAAGGTACTGCTGGGGATACTCACAGAGCATGAAACGGTACTGTTGAGCACACACCTTATCGAGGAGGAATCCGGTTTTATCGGACGGGCGGAGCTTATTCGTAATGGGGACATAGTCGGCGACGTGTCCATGTCCGAACTGGACGAGCGCGGCGAGAGCCTTATGGATTTTGTTAAGGAGAAGTACAACTACCGCGCCGACCGTGTGGGCCGCGCGCTCGACGAGCTCATCGGTGACGGGGGAGAGGAGGAGAAATGATATGCGCAGGGCAATAGCCGCTTTGCTCGCACTAACGCTGCTTGCCGCTGCGGGCCTTGTATGCGCTCACTGGACCGTAAACGGGACGCGCGAGAGCGTGGAGATGCACGAGAGGGTGCTGTACGGCGATGGCTCGGCGGCGGAGGGAATGAGGCTTCATGTGCCGGTTTATTCCGGCGGGCACCTTTTCTGGGACACGGAGCTGGAAACTGGCGTGAGCGGCACAGCCGAGACGGACTTCCGCTTTCTGAGCGAGCGCTGGTATGGAGGAGAACAACGGGGGCGCGTCCACAACGGACTGTACGCCAGCCTCATGACGAACATGGGCGCCGGCGGCAATTTCGGTACGGAGTTTGACTTTGAAAGCGAGTATTACGGAGGATATGAGGATTATTTCTACGTCGTGTACGGCGATATACTGCGAGCCGTGGCCTCACGCACCGAGCCGGCGCAGGAGCACACCGAGCGCGTGGAGCTTACCGACTGGATAGATTTTGTGCCGGTTCAGTTTGACGTGGGCCTGCCGGGATACATCTACAAGTATGACGGCGGGGAGAACTGCGTTGAGTTGTCCAGAGGCGACCCAGGCGAGCTTGGAGCCATGCTGGCCGAGCGCTTTCACATACCGCTTGAGGGCTCCTGCCCCGTGGATATAAGCGTATCCAAAAACACGGCGGGCGAGATTGTGGAGTGGCAGATAAGTCAGGCGTCCGACGAAAGCCTTGAGGATGATAACGCGGAGGCGGCATACACAGATAGCTGGTCAGGGCTGAACGTTAACACATGGAGCTTTGTGACGGAGGACGCCTGCTGGTTTGTCTTTGACCAGTGGCAGTCGGACAGGGAGCTGGGACGGATAGATTTCTCCGCCTTGCCCGGCGGCCGCGGGGTCTACCGACTGCCCTTTGAGTACGAGGGGGGGGACAGCCAAGTCACGAGGGTGTATCTGGATGATATGAAAACCGTTCTGCCGGTGGCCGAGAGCGAGAATATCGAGATGTTCGACACCGACGGCGAGCATCTGTTGATGTTTACCTCGGACGGGGAGGCGCTGTACCTGACGCAGGCGCTTCTGGAGGAGCCGGAAAAGGCGGTGAGAGCGCGGCTGCTGGAGCTTGAGGAGCTGCCCGAGGAGTACGACATGTACGACGGAATTGACCGCGCCGCGCTGGGGCAGGGGCTGTACTGCGTATGGACCACCGGCGGCCGTCTGTTGCTGCTGGAGGCCGACGCCGGCGGAGAGTACGAGATGTGCCTGAACGTGCGCGCCTATCCCGAGGGGGTGGACACGGGGATGACCTGGGGCATACCGCAGGACTGGAATATAAGCCTGGGCTATGACAACCTGTGCACCGCCATGCTCTGGAACGGGGAGCGCCTCGCCGTCGCACGCTGGTACATGAATGACGTCAAGGGCGATTACGGCGCGGTATCCGGGCCGCTGCTGTGGGTCTACGACGGGACGGGGCTGCTCTACGCCGGCTGCTTTGAAAGCAGTCTGACCCTTCCGCCGACGGAGCTCTACAACAACGTCATCCGCGCCAGCGGCGACCTTGAGCTTGAGTGGAAGTGAAAAGGAGGCGAGAGCGATGAGGAAGGCGGCTGCGCTTTTTCTGGCGCTGACGCTGTTGGGAGCGGCGGGGCTGGCGTGCGCGCACTGTGCCGTGAGCGCCAGCGCCGAGGCTGTGGAGCTGCGCGAGACGGTTTTGGCGGGCGACAGGTCCGCGGCCGCGGGCGTGGAGGTGAATTTTCCAACGAAGTGCGCGGAGCATTTGTACTGGGACACGACGCTCAGCGTGGGAGCGGACAATGCGGTTAGAGCAGAGTTCAGGTACGAAAGCTGCACCGAGAGGCAGCATGGGCAGAGCATGAGTTGCGGTGCGGACCTGAAGGTGCGGGTCGAGTTCGGCGGCCAGGGAGAAAGCACGCTGAGCGAGGCGGGCGGGCTGCGCGCGGCTGTGCTGGAGGCGGCCGAGCGCACTGCGCCGGGGGAGGAGAATGTAGAGCGGGTGTACCTGCGCGACTACTGCGAGTTTATGCCC
>CATJWG010000063.1 GCA_949744165.1 uncultured Eubacteriales bacterium
CGTCTGACCCCGCTCTCCGCCTGTGGTATGCTACTTGTTCTGGGGGCGATTGCGCTGCTGAACGTCAGTCCGCGCAGAAAAGAGCATGCTCCATAAAAAACATCTTGAAAAAACTAATATGATTTTTCCGAGGACATGCGCATAGCAAAAATTCCTGTCGCGGAGAGTGCGTCGAGCCGATTTCTGCGCGATGTGTGGGCAAAAATCGGTGAGGTGCGCAGTGCAGCGCCGTCAGTCATCGCGCCGCAAATCGGCGCGGGGCGTCCCATACCGCTGAAAACCAAAACATAAAATCCACAGGCAGTGAAACGGCCTGTGGATTTTGCGTTTTTAATCTTCAAAAAGAGGTTTACTGGTGGAAGCCTCTTTTTTTGAGTTTTCTCAGTCCTTCCACGCGGTGCGGAACTTGAGCCAGTTGGGGTCGGGGTCCTCGTTCCAGGACCAGTCGCGGCCGCCCTTGAACACCTCAGAGTTCATCTCGTTGCTGAGTATATTCAGCGTGGCGGTGGGGAAGCGTTTGGCCATGTGGTAGTAGAATTCACCTGGAGTGCTCGTCGCGGCAATCTCCTCCTCAGTGGCGATAAGGTAGTCCTTTGTGAATTTCAAGCCGCTTTCGTCAAGAGGCATACCCTCTCTCATGTGGCCGGGGATGACGACCTCTGGGTGCAGGTCATAAATGCCCTCGATGTCCTTTATCCACAGCTTACGCTGATCAGCATTGACCTCACAGGTGAAGGGGTGCGCGTCGTTGAAGACAACGTCGCTGCACACAACGGTCTTGATGGAGGGAATCCAGACGATGGTGTTCCACATCAGGTCGCCCATGCAGCGGATAATTTCAAGCTTCTCTCCCTCAAGCTCCATGAAGGTGCTGTCGAGAGGCTCAAGGCACTCGCATTGCTTGCGGCAGAGATTCTGCTCGCCAATTATCTCTGTCCACTCGTCGAGCTTGGGCTGATACTGATGGGAATAAAGCGTGCAAACAGGGGCCGGCGCGTAGCACTTGGCGTTGGGGAAGACCGCGTGAATTTCACCCATGCCCCAGTAGTGGTCGGGGTGCGCATGAGTGGCGTATATGGCCTTGAGCTCAAGGCCAGTCTCAAGAATTTCGGCAATTACCCTGTGGGCGTTTGCGCGTGTCCACTGACAGTCAATAAGTATGCATTCCTTTTTACCCATAACAATTACAGACGTAACGTTAAAGGCGTCCTCAGAGGCGACAAATATTTTGGTGGCGAGCTTGCCCTCGCCGTGCCTGACGGTGATACTCTGCATTTTTCTTCCTCCTGTACCGGCCGAGCTGAAATGACCGTTTTTTTATAACCGGCGCAACAGCTGCACCAATCTAAATTATATTATACCTGATTATATGGGATTGACCAGACAAAACTTGATTGTCGGCGATAAATAATTGCTTGTAACAATTTTTTGTATTTAGTCCACAACAAAAAGTTTCTTCTGGAAAAGAACTTTTTGTTGTACAATCTGTTTATAAGGAAATATGAACTTGACCGGTCAATATATTCGATTTGCTCAATATATTGGCCGAAAACGGTGGATTGGGAGTTTTTTCGACTCCGAGGCGGCCATGGAAGGGGAAGAATGATGAAAGAAACCGCGCTCGACTATTCCGTGATAAGCAAGCTTGGCCTAGGCCTACCGCCTATAGGCGTATACTATGACCTGTTCAGGCCGGCAGAGGTTCCTCAGTTGGACAAAAGCGTGGAAAAATCGCTGTGCGAGCTGCTGCGCTATGCTCAGGAGACAGGGGAGCCATTTTATTTTTCCGATGAGAACAAGGAAACCTGCGTAGGCAAGATCATGGTTGGCATGGACAGCTTTCCTCCTTCAGCCGAAAGTGGACAGATAGGCGAGCGGCTGGGTGTGTTCAACTCCCCGCGCTGCAACGCCAGGCTGTACTACTCTGTTAAGCGTCTTAAGCAGGGAACTGTCAATTATGTCTCCTTTGTGCCGTATGACAAAATAACCAAGGACCCTGACGTGCTTGTTTTTGCGGGTACGCCGGGACAGGTGGAGCCAGTAATGCGCGCCGCTACATATTCCACCGGAGTGAATTATACTTCTGAGAGCACCGCGGTCATGGGCTGCTCATGGTTTCTTGTGAATCCGTATATGACGGGAAAGATAAACTTCACCGTTCCGGCATTTATTCACGGTCCGCACGGCCGGCAGCTCTGGGACGAGAGCACCGTGCTTGTATCCGTGCCGTACCAGTGGGTACCTACGGTGATAAACAACCTTGCCGAGATGCCGCTGGAGCTGGAGGGGCACGAGAGCAAGGAGAAGTACTACTCGGAGTTTTCGGGCATCCTTGCCGACTTGGATGAGGAAATGAAAAATCCCTGAGTGAACCCTGTGAAGGCGTATCCGAAAATTTCGGATACTTTAAAAATTTTTATGCATTCAGGACGCGCGAGAAGAGCCGGACCTGAGCAGAAAGGACTGTCTGATATGATTCCTGCTATCACAAGCATGAAAAACGCCTTTGACCTGACGGGCAAGAACGCTGTTATAACCGGCGGAAATCGCGGCCTCGGTCTCGGTATTGCCGTTGCCATGGCTCAGAGCGGCGCAAATATTGCCATTCTCTGCCGCGATAAGGCAAAGGCGGCGGAAGCGCTTGACGAGCTCAAGCAGTACGGCGGAAAGTACATGAGCTTTGACTGCGACATTACCGACATAAAGAGTGTGCGTGCCGCGGCCAACGAGGTTGTCAGCGATTTCGGTGAAGTGGACATTCTTGTCAACAATGCTGGTGTTTCCTGCTTCAATGAGCTTCTGAATATGGATGAGGAGCTCACGGACTGGTACAATGTCGTCAATACCGACCTCAACGGCACCGTTCATGTGACCTATGAGTTCGGTAAGAAGATGCGGGACGCGGGCAAGGGCGGCGCGATAATCAACATCGCCTCCAACGCTGCGTTTATTGTAAACAAGACTCAGCCCATGTCACCCTATAGCACCTCCAAGGCGGCCGTGTGCCACTTTACGCACTGCATGGCGGTTGAGCTGGGCAAGTATGATATCCGTGTAAACGCTATTGCCCCAGGGTTCTTCAATACAGAGCTGTCCAAGTTTATCCCTGCGGACCAGTATGAGTACATAAATAACCAGATGCCGCTTCACCGTTTCGGAGAGCCTATCGAGGTCGGCGCTCTGGCCGTGTTCCTCGCCTCTCCTGCTGCGGCGCAGATAACCGGAACCGTTCAGGTAACGGATGGCGGTTACATACTCTCTTGCTGATTTATTATATTATCGGGACTTTTTCTGCCGTCATGCCGCGACGGAGTTGAAGTATAAAAAACGTAAAAACGGTGTGCCTGTCCGGCTCGGCCGTGCGGATGAGGAAAGGCAGGTGGAAGGCAAAGCATTAGTTTTTTATCTTCGCTTGTGAAGTACAAGCGGCAATATTTGTAAATTAGAGAAAAGAGGGAGACTATGCATACAAGCGTACTGATTTTAACCGTCATCTTTGAAATCATTATCATCGGCGGCGTTAC
>CATJWG010000064.1 GCA_949744165.1 uncultured Eubacteriales bacterium
AGCATAAGCGGGAGCGTTGGCTCTGGGAGCGCCCGTCAATCGGGAAAACCGAGCGGGAGTGACCCGAGAACAAACAATACCGCAGTTAAAGGAGACAGGAACGGTAGAGCACACGGTAAAACTCCCGCAAAACTCCCGCAAGCAACGAATTTGCTTGTGCAAATTCAAATTGACAGGGGCCTTGCGCCCCTATAACCCCGCAGATTTACGGAGAAATATCTTAAATTTATCGTTAAAAATGGAGGAACCATGAGAAAAAGAAATTGCAGAGTAGAAGTTTATCTCACGAAAACAGAACTGGATGCCCTCACTAAAAAGGTGCGCAAGAGCGGCCTCTCCCGCGAGGGCTACTGCCGCCGCATACTCAACGGCGCAGAGGTGAGAGAAGGGCCAAACGCCGATGTGCCTGTGCTTATCCGTGAGCTTCGGCATACAGGCAATGTCCTTGAACGTATGGCAAAGCTCTCAGCGGTGGGCTTCCCCGACACGGCGCGTCTGAATGTGGCGCTTGAGAATAACCGCAATGCAGAAAGATTGGTAGTAGAAGCGTACACCAACGCTCCCGACTGATATGGCCGTAACCTCTATCTGGCCCATAACGGGCAATCTGAAAGACGTTATAGACTATGCCAGAAATCCCGAGAAAACCTCGGAGCAGAACTACGGCGAGCTTTCCGCCCTGCACGCCATAGACAGCGTGGTCGAGTATGCCGCCAACGAGATGAAAACAGAGCGTCGCTCCTTTGTGTCATGCCTTAATTGCAGGGAGGACATTGCGGTAAAGCAATTCATAGAAACCAAGCGGCTATGGGGAAAGACACGGGGGCGGGTATGTTACCACGGCTATCAATCCTTCAAGGCTGACGAGGTAACGGCAGCAACGGCGCATGATATTGGAGTTGAGCTGGCCCGAAGATTGTGGGGCAGCCGCTTTGAGGTAGTGGTCGCTACCCACTGCAACACTGGACACTATCACAACCACTTTGTAATAAACTCTGTCTCTTTTGCCGATGGCTATAAGTTTTATAACTCCCCTGCCGACTACGCCGCCATGCGCCGCGTATCCGACGAGCTGTGCCGTGAGCGGGGCATCTCCGTCATAGAGTACGCGGCGGGGCGCGGAAAGCACTACGCCGAATACAGGGCCGAGAAGTCCGGCGCTCCCACCGTTCGCGGCATGATACGCGCAGACATAGACCGCGCAGTAAACGCCAGTCTCACGAGAAAAGAGTTTTTCGCTTACCTCGAAAGAACAGGATATGAATTGAAACTCTGCAAGAAAAACGGTGACATGCTGGAGTATCCCGCCTTAAAGCCTCCTGGAGCTAAAGGCTTTTTTCGTTTTCACAAGCTGGGCAACGGCTACGACCTCGACGGTATATTCCGACGTATTCAAAACAACCTCTCCCGCAAGGTGCCGTTCCCCGAGACAGAGCAAGAAGCCCTAAAGCAATACCGCAACCGCGCCCCCCCGCCGCAGTACCAGAAGCAGAAGCCGTACCTTTACCGGCTATATCTGCGCTACTGCTACGAGCTGCACATCATTGAACGACACCCCGCGTCCGCGCGGCAGGTGTCCTTTTTCCTGCGTGAGGATCTGATGAAGCTGGACAGGCTGGACGCTCAGACGCGGCTTTTGGCAAGGCACAGTGTAAGCGATGTATCAGAGCTCATGGCGTATAAGAAAAAGCTCATTTCACAAATTGACGAGTTGACCGAGAAGCGCGGTGAACTGCGCAAAGATATGCGCAAAAAGGACCCTGACCCCGACGTACTCAAAGCTCAAATTTCAGAGCTTACAAAACAGCTTCGGTCAAAGAGAAAGGAAATAGCACTGTGCGACGGCATCTTATCCCGTTCGGCGCAGACAAGGGAGGAGTTGGAGGCATTGTTAGACCAGCAGGAAATTACAAAAGAAAAGGAGGGAACCCAGCATGAGCTACACAAACGACCCAGCAGAGCAGGTCGTGAGATTGAGTTTGGAGGGCGCTGAGTTAGCGGCGAAGCTCACGGGAGCCGGCGCAAAGCAGCTTGCCGTGCTGCTCTGTGCCATTATGAGGGATACGCACAAGACCAAGGGCAAGGCCCGCCTCACCTCCATGCTCCGCAGCGGCAAGCCTCTGAAGGTGTTCGCCGTGCGGGACGGGGATCTGGCCGTGTTCTGCCGCGAGGCGAAGAAGTACGGAGTGCTCTACTGTGTGCTCAAGGACCGCGACGCCAGGGACGGTATTACCGACGTGATGGTACGAGCCGAGGACGCGGCGAAGATTAACCGTATCTTTGAACGCTTTGAGCTGTCCACGGTGGATATGGCCAGCGTCAGGAGCGAGATTGAGCATGGCCGTGAGGAAAAGGGCAATGCCGCCCCCGAGCAGGACACGGACGCCTTTCTTGACGCCCTGTTCCAGACTGCGGAGGCAAAGGAGAAGGCTGAAAACCCTACGGAGGGCCGGACAGAGGAAGCCCCTCAGTCCGAGCCTTTCTCAACGCTCAAAGGGCGAGATTCACAGGATATCCCTGAGACGGGCGAGTGCTCCCGCCCCTCTGTCCGACAGGAGCTGAAAGAGATTGTGGCGGAGCAGAGAAACAAAGCGGAGGATAAACTTGCACCCCAGAGTCCGGCACAGCACAAGTCACCGCCGGTCAAGAAGAAATCCCAAAAGGTAAAGGAGAGATAATATGCGCGATGAAAAACGGGTGCTCTCCATAAACAGCTACGAGCAGCGGCTTATGGTGCGCGGCCTGACAGACTTCCGAAATGGCGCTCTCCGAGACGGTAAGCCAACAGAGGACGTGGACAGTTTAATTCTCAAGGTCATTGACGCACCGGCACGGAAAGATAAGCGGAGGTTTGACCGTGAGGCAAGATAAGTCAGACCGTGCCCATGTGGCGCTTTATCTTCTCGGACTGCTCCCTGTTGTCTGGCTGGCCCTGCTGCTTGCGCCGTATCTCGGCAATGGCCTTGCCGCTTTTCTTTCAAACGCTCCTGCCGTATTTGAAAATCCCTTCCATATCGTACTGTGTGAGGACAGCCTTAAAGCTGCCCTCATTTTCATTCTCTGCTACGGTATGGGCATCGGTATCTATTTAAGCTCCGACCGCAACTACCGTCGGCGGGAGGAACACGGCTCGGCCAAATGGGGCACGGCAGCGGCAGTAAGAAAGAAGTACGAGGACCGAGAAACCACGGCCAACAAGATACTCACACAAAACGTGTCCATCGGCCTTGACGGACGTAAGCACCGGCGCAACCTCAACACCCTCGTTGTCGGCGGCTCAGGCGCGGGTAAGACCCGGTTTTTTGCCAAGCCAAACATAATGAACGCCAACACCAGCTTTATAGTGCTCGACTGCAAGGGCGAGCTGCTTCGGGATACCGGTAATCTGCTTAAAGCCAGGGGTTACGAGATAAAGGTCATAGACCTTATAAACATGGAGAAAAGCCATTGCTATAACCCATTCGTCTACCTGCGCAGCGACAACGACATACAGCGTCTTGTAACCAATCTGTTTAAGAACACCGCGCCAAA